>CAZJDS010000151.1:0-6415 GCA_964544795.1 uncultured Alkaliflexus sp.
GTCATCTTTATGCAACTTTTTCAAAACGGGGGTTACTAATCCGTCGTCCACTTCGCGTACTAAAATTTCTATAAAATCCTCATGTGGTGCATTGTAAACAGAGTATTCACGCACATGAATTCCATTGGGTGGCCCCACCTGAAGATGTTGACCTGCCTCAAATTCTAATCCATTACGTTCCAATCGCAATACAAATGTAGAATCGGTGAGATCCCGTTTATCTAAGATTTTATGTAAGTTGAATGACTTTTCGCGCATCTTAACTAATTTAAAATGCAAAATTGGTAAAAAACCAAATGAATACCAACGAATAGATGAGTTTTACCTCTTTTTATCCGATTATGACTGTTAATTGTGAAACAAAAAGATGAAACATTGAATTATCCATCAAGATATATTTCAAAGAGGTCAGCAGCTAAGTACCTATATTTATATCAGTATTAAAGCGACGTTTAGATTTTTTCAGAAGCCCCTTAAATCTTACATAACAATTCGGCAAGTGAAAATTTAGGGAATTTATGTTTCGGTTAAAACCGATTTACCCAACACATTATTGCACGGCAGGAATGCCGTGCCTATTTGTAAAAAAGTTACTTATTTAGAACATCCTTAACTATCTCTGGGATTTATCCCAGGAGTACTTGATTGCTTTCCCATAGGGCTTTAGCCCAACTTAGAATTGTTGAGAAGCTTTATAATTGAAATTAATATGCAACTAACTATCTACCTCAATATATTTTCAATCCATTTTAACAATTACGCACATAGTTGAATTAAGCCGACTCTGGTATAAGTGGCAAGAGAAAATACCGTATATTTGAGTTTTCAAATAAAAAAAATGGCAGGAAAATTATATCTCATTCCAAATACGCTTGGTTCACAAGAAGTCAATCAGACAATTCCCTCGGAAGTAGCACAGATGGCCGTCAAGTTACGTCACTTTATTGTGGAAGACCTGCGTACCGCACGACGTTATCTCCGTCTATTGGATAGGCAAATGAATATAGATGGATCTCATTTTTTAACTTTAAACAAACGCACCACTCCAGCACAGTTTTCAGAGTATCTCAAACCTTTAAAAGCGGGTCACGACGTAGGAATTATTTCTGAAGCAGGATGCCCAGGCATAGCAGATCCAGGAGCGGAAGTAGTAAAATTGGCACATGAAGCTGGCATTCAAGTTGTCCCTTTGGTGGGACCTTCCTCTATTTTGCTGGCCTTAATGGCTTCTGGAATGAATGGGCAGAATTTTGCGTTTGTAGGTTATATCCCCATCAAAAAAGAAGAGCGTTTGAAAATAATCAAACAGCTGGAAAATCGATCGCGCAACGAAAACCAATCACAGCTATTTATTGAAACTCCGTTCAGAAACAATCATTTGGCCGATGATATTTTACAAACTTGCAGTCCGCAAACACGTCTTTGCATTGCCTGCAATTTAACGCTCCCAGATGAGTTTATAGTGACAAAAACAGTTGCACAATGGAAAGGGAAAGTGCCAGATTTACACAAAAAGCCCACGATATTTATTTTGCACGGATAGAAATAATTATTGGAAACAACTTCTACCATTCAGCACGCCAATTGATGAAATTAGGGTCTCTCTTAGCTGGCCACTTTCCTTTTCTCCATAACAATGGCTTTAGGAAAGAGAATGTTATTCTCCACATGTAGATGTTGAATAAGATCCTCATCCAACGCTTTGATAAGTGTTAGGATATAAACCAGCTCACCATCTGTACTATCATTTAACTGATAATTATTCGTCAGTTTACGAATCTTAAAAATTAAATCACGAGAGACGACATGTTCATGCTCCATCATTTCAATGGGGTTTTCAACTGTAGTGAAACGTGGTGGCTCAAGTTTTACGGCGCTTTTCACCATTTTTCGAATAAATGGAAACAAAATCAACTCTTCTTTTTTCATATGGGCACCCATCTCACCTGCCAATTCAAAAACGAGTGAATGTAATTCTTCTACCATTGATTTTTCAGCTCCTTTGTTCTCCAGATAGCTCACCAAACCAGCTTTAATCTTTAAGAGAATCTCTTCTGTATAGCGATGATGCGTTTTCTCAATATAATCAGCCAAAAGATCTAATGGCCATTGGTTAATCTCAACAGGATAACTTTGATCGTCTGAAGCTATCAAACGATTCAGTTCGTGAAGAAAGGATTCTGCATCACCATTTAAATGACTACATATTTCCTTAATCGTCCGTTTTCCGTCACAATAAAAATCAATATTCTGTTTCGTAAACAGAGTGAGGGTTGCACTATACTCTCTTGTGATTTCCCTTACTGTTTTATCTAAAATAGGGTTGCTCATATCTATAGGCTTTGTTATACGTTATATATTCTCAAACTTATTCTAATTATACAAAAATGATCTAAACATGTATTAACTGATTATAAGGAAGTTAAATTGTTGAAAACAAATAAAATATTCTAAATATATTTGTGTCTTACAATTAAAGACAAATACATCTTTAAAACCGAAAGTATTCTGTTTTGTTCAATTGAAAAAATAAAAAACCAGATATAAAAATGCAAAGTAAGTTGCTCTACAGATAATCAACTTATTTGAGAGCTGAAACTGCTGCAGAGTGGTTCTAAACACAAAAATAAGATCGCAGAGCATGCGTCCCATAAACTATTGACTTCGACGAAAATATACGCAAGTGAGATTTTTTTTATTTAGGTTTAAACGAACTGAGTCACTCTTTTCCTTTCTATTTTTTATGTGCCACGTATAGAAAGCCAATGCAGATGATCATCTTTATCATCTTCACCCATTCAATTTTTAATTTGTACAAATCGCAGTTACAATAAATCGTATAATCATCTCAACCAATCTTATATTCACGCACAAAAAAAACACCAGTAAAGAACTATCTTCACTGGTGTTTATCTATATTTATCTGCTAAAATTATTTCAGCGTATTATTTCTTATTTCCAAGAAATTCAGAAATCCCTTCTTGAGTAGCTACCAAACCTTTGGATCCTTTATGCCAATCTGCTGGACAAACCTCTCCATTTTCTTCAAAGAACTGAAGTGCATCAACCATACGCAAAGTCTCTTCAACACTTCTTCCCAAAGGCATATCATTAACCACCTGATGACGAACTATTCCTTTCTTATCAATTAAAAAAAGACCTCTGTATGCAGCAGGTTCACCAGTAAACACCAACTTACCTTCATCGTTGTAATCATGCTCACCTGCTAAAACATCATAATTATCGCTAATGGTCATATTTCTATCTGCCACCAAAGGGAATTTAACACCTTTAATTCCACCATCTTTAAGCTCTGTCTGTAACCACTTCCAGTGCGAAAACTCAGAGTCAGTAGAAGCACCTACTACAGCAACACCACGTTTCTCAAACTCTTCCATTTTATCCTGAAAAGCGATAATTTCAGTAGGACAAACAAATGTAAAGTCTGCGGGATAAAAGAAAAAAACAACATGTTTCTTTCCAAGATATTGATCCAATGAAAAACTTTCAACTATTTCGCTACCGTTAATAACGGCTGGACTATCAAACGAAGGTGCTTTTTTTCCAACTAATACTGCCATAATACTGAAATTTTAAATTATAAATTTGATTACTTATATTCTGTTTGATTCTTTAAATATTAGCACAATATCTATTGTACCAAATATAAGATGTACAAATTTACATAAATGAAAGAAAGAGTCAAGGCATTTCAGTATTCATTTACTTAATCAATATTTATAAGTTATAGGCAATATCAATACAATCAATCTTAAATTATTTAGGATCTATAAAGTTTTTATAAAAGAATGAAGCTAATTTAGAATAATGAACTAAGCCTAAGTTTACATTTTCATTGCCACCAACTCACTAATGCGAACAATAACATCTACAGCTTTCTGCATGCTTTGCACAGGAATGAATTCAAAACGTCCGTGAAAGTTGTGTCCACCTGCGAAAATGTTGGGTGTGGGCAATCCCATATAAGATAAGCGAGCACCATCAGTTCCACCACGAATTGGGCGAATAATAGGCGTTACCCCCACATCTTCCATGGCTTTTTGAGCCAAATCTACGATGTGCATAACTGGCTCTATCATTTCTCGCATATTATAATATTGATCACGAATCTCAAGTTTTACTGTATCGGAGCCAAACTCGGTGTTTATTTTGTTTGCCAAATGCTCCATTTCCCTTTTGCGATCAGCGAATCTATCGGTTTTAAAGTCACGAATAATAAATGCCAACTCCGTTTTTTCCACATCACCGTTAAACGAAATTAAATGATAAAATCCCTCATACCCTTCGGTGTGTTCAGGCGTTTCATGGCGTGGCAACATCCCAATAAATTGATTGGCAATACGCATGGAGTTGCGCATTTTTCCACGTGCATACCCAGGATGCACATTTCTACCAAAAACAGTTACTTTAGCAACAGCTGCATTGAAATTCTCAAACTCCAACTCACCTATCTCACCCCCATCTATTGTGTAGGCGAAATCTGCTCCAAACTCTTCCACATCAAACTTATCTGCACCTTGCCCTATTTCTTCATCGGGCGTAAATGCTATACGAATTTTACCATGCTTTATTTCTGGGTGTTTAATAAGATATTCGATGGCTGTGATTATTTCAACAATTCCTGCTTTATCATCGGCACCTAACAAAGTGTGACCACTGGTGGTAATAAGATCCTGACCCACATACTTCATTAATTCTGGAAATTCTTCAGGTTTAAGAAAAATACCAGCTTCTCTATCCAAAGTAATATCCTTTCCATCGTAGTTTTTAACAACGTTAGGTTTCACATGTTTTCCCGTAAAATCTGGGCTGGTATCTAAATGGGCGATGAAACCAACAACAGGACAATCTTCCATCACATTGGCAGGAAGAGTCGCCATCACATATCCATTTGCATCCACCTTTGCATCTTTCAAACCGATCTGTTTAAGCTCTTCAACCAAATGCTTGGCAAAAACAAATTGCCCTAATGTACTGGGAGTCATACCTGTATTCTCATCCGATTGCGTATCAAATGAAATATATTCAAAAAAACGTTCTAAAAGATTCATTATAAAGGGATTTAATTAACATTAAACTTCACCACATCAAAGAGTATTACTCAAATTCAATAGAGTTATACCACCCTTATGGAACTTCAAAATCATATTTGTATTTTAAGTAAGTGGCATCTAACAAAAAGATTATGATAGGATCATCTTTCGTCCACCAAAGATAATGATTCATCCCCTTTAAATTTAATAAAAATGACGTATTTTGTTTTAGTGTAGCAATGTTTAATGCGTATTAATACTTAACTATTCTTTCAAAATGAAAAAAACATCATTCTTATTTTTAATTTTTCTGATTTCAATAATCTGTATCAGTTGTAACCACTCTAAGAAAACTGTGTACAGTGGAAATCCACTCTTCAAGACCCCATTTACTGCCGATCCCAGTGTGATTGTACATAACGACACATTATATATTTTTACTGGTAGCGACGAGCAAATGTTAGGTGTTGATGGATTCTTGATGCGTAAATGGTATGTTTTTTCTACCACCGACATGGTGAATTGGACAAATCATGGCAGTAAGTTAGCTGTTGAAGACTTTGAGTGGGCAGCTGCCAACGCCTTTGCAGGAGATGTCGTAGAAAATCATGGAAAGTTTTGGTGGTATGTTCCTTTGGTACATAAATCCGTTAGAGTAAATGAAGGATTTGCTATGGGAGTTGCTGTAGCTGATCACCCAACAGGACCCTACAAAGATCCCATAGGAGAACCGCTAATCACTGACACTACAACCAATTCAATCCCTTTAAATATTGATCCAGCTGTTTTTGTAGATGACGATGGCCAGGTCTATCTCTTTTGGGGCTCTTGGGGTGAAGCTCGTGTAGTAAAATTGAAAGAAAATATGTTGGAGTTAGATGGTCCAGTAAAAACCATTGAAGGCTTAACCAACTTTTTTGAAGCTCCTTATATTCACAAAAGAAATGACACCTATTATTTTATCTATGCAGCTGATTACCCTTCCCGAATAGAGTATGCGACAAGTAACAGCATTAATGGACCTTGGAAATATCAGGGAGTTATTAATGACACCATACCAAATTCCCCGACCAATCATCCAGCAGTCATTACTTTTAAAAACAACGATTATTTTGTATATCACACAGCAGGATTACCTGATGGTGGCCCCTTTAGAAGAAGTGTTTGCATTGACAAATTAGAATATGATGAAAACGGACTCATTAAGAAAGTTGTCATGACAACACAAGGAGTACCCATTATTAATTAAAAATCAGATTTCGAGAACATTAGACTTCAACAAACAACGAAAAGAGGCAACCTATATATTCAGGTTGCCTCTTTTTTATTGATAGTATGGATTCTATCAGCTAAGCCAACAA
>CAZJDS010000152.1:0-6415 GCA_964544795.1 uncultured Alkaliflexus sp.
GTGACATAAAACTATTTATTTTGTCTGTTAATAATTACCTCTTCAATGGGAAGTACGACTGAGAAGCCTTTTGATTGAAACCATTTTTTGCTAGCGGAATAGTCGTTCTCAGAAAGGAAAAGAACAAAATCTCCTCCCCATGCGCCCAATGATTTTACCGTTCCGTCGAATTCAGAAAACAACAGTTGTTGAACAGGCGTGAAACCAGTGGCTAATGAAATCAAACGTTCGTGTTGTTGCATCAAATTCATAAATATATGAATATCTACTTCAGTGGCTATTTTCTGCGATAAGTGAGAGATCTCTTTCACCAAATCTTTATTGGGTAATGCTGACTCTAAAAATGATTTTACCTGGGTTGAAGAAGTCTGTTTCTTATTGAGGTAAACAATTCCCATCTGGCGGATAAAAGGTGGATTGAAAACTGTGGGTGTAATTTTAGGATATTCTCCTTTTATTCGTTGATAGAAAATAGGCTCCTTCGCACCAGCACAAGCAATATCGTAGCCTGATCCACCGATGGTTTTATCCATCAGCTCGTAGGGGTTTATATGTAGCCATTGTTCCAAGAGATGCAGGAGTGTGGAACTGCTGCCCCAGCCCCAGTTGGGGTCAAACTCAAGTAGAGTGGTCACCGTAGAGTAATTCAATTTTTCTTGAATAGATGGATCTTGTTCCACAGATTTCTGAAGTATCCGTTGCAGCATTTCTGCTTTTTTGTGATCGGTGGATTCTAAAACAGTTAATTGATCATCGAATTTTACATCAAACCACAAGCCGTTGAGTGTTTCAGCGCGCCAAGTTAGTCCAGCTTCTTTGGAAGTAGATACTGAAAGAGATTGCCCTTTGTTGAGAGGCACCGCCAATGCCAGAGCTCCTTTCAGAACCAAGTATTCGCCAGTTATTAGTAGTTTGCCATGGGCGTGAAATTTCTTCATACTTAAATGGGTTGTCAATCGGACTGTTCTAATTTAACAGTTATAGATCTATCTTTTTTAAGAATTCTCTTACTTTTTGTATGCTTACGGTTTTGTCGGAAAAATATGCTTCTGTTCTCTCTCTCTCTTCAGGTGTAGCAGCAAAACTGGTCAATATATTAGATAGATGCAACTTCATATGCCCTTTTTGAATTCCAGTGGTCACCAACGAAGCCACTGCTGAAAAATTATTTGCTAAACCTGCCGAAGCTGCTATACTCATGAGTTCTTCTGCCGTTGGGTTTTGTAATATCTCCATGGAGAGTGCGGCCAATGGGTGCAACCGAGTCAATCCACCTACGGTACCCACTGCCAGAGGGATTGTTAAGGAGAGTTTGAATTCACCCTCCTTTGTTAATTCACACTTTGACAAGGAACGATATTGTCCATCCCGTGACGCGTAGGCATGGCCAGCTGCTTCCACCGCTCTAAAATCATTTCCTGTAGCCAATACAATTGCATCTACGCCGTTGTAAATCCCTTTGTTGTGTGTCACTGCGCGATCTGTATTGTGATGGGCAATCTCCATGGCCAGTTGAAAACGCTGTGCAAATTCTTTGTTAGAAAGTTCAGCTGCATAGGGTGTTAGATCTTCAACTTTACAACTTACCTCGCATGTGACCAAGCATTGAGGCGTGTGGTTGGAGAGTATAGCCATGATGATTTCTATTTCGGGCAGGTTTCGCTCATCAAAATAGTTGGTTAACGGCTCTTTCATCGCTTCCAAGCAGGTGTTGATGAAATTGGCCCCCATGCTATCGGCTGTTTTAAACGATACTTGCATTTGCCAGACGTTGGACAATTGGGGTTGTTGTATGAATTCTATTTTTGTAATTCCACCTCCTCTTTGCTCCATACTTAGGGTCATCTCTTTTATGGATGCTGTTAAATAAGTTTGCAGTGTGGGATTCTGGTTTTGTAGAATCTGAGCATCTCCGCTCCATTGAAACCAAATATGGCCAACTTTTACAGTATCGTGAACGGTAGTTTTAAATCCTCCATGACTGGCCCAAAAAGAAGCTGCCCTTGCTGCTGCTGCAATTACCGAGCTCTCTTCAATAACCATGGGCAGCACATACATTTTTCCATCAATAAGGAAGTTGGGTGCTACGCCATAAGGTAGGTAGAAATTGCTTAAAGTGTTTTCTGAAAAATCATCAAAAACCGATTGATCTGAAGAATGACGATAGTGATCGGTAATTTTCGCCAGATCAGTTTTTAGCGGAAAATTATTTTGTATGTATTGAATCTTCTCTTTTCTGCTGAGTTTTGAAAAACCTTTTACAATTTCCATGGAAGTTGTTTGATTAAATGTTTTTTTGTAAATGTTACATTTGATTATACAGGTCGCTCCTACGGAGCTGTTTTTGCATGTTTAAATGTTTACTACAAACAGCTTGGCTCCTACGGAGCAGTAATACAAGATGTTTAATTATTACAGGGGTTCGCAATCAAACTTTTAATTTCTGCTGTTTGTCAATATGCATTACATAAACCAACATGAATATTCAATCAAAGCTCCTTTTAGATCTGTTTGTAGCACCACAATGCCAGATGCGCATAGAGCACCGTTAGGTGCGAACTGTTATTCTATCCAGTCAAATAAAAACTTCTCGTCATATTCAACTTCAAATTTATGCAACATATCTAAATACTCCTCCCTAAATGTCTTTCTTCTGTGATGTTCTTCTTGCTTCAAAATGTAATTTGCAACCTGATCAATTTGGCTTCTTGAATGTGAAAATGAACCATAGCCTTCTTGCCAACTAAACTTTCCTTTTACCCATCTTTTTTCTGTGATGTGTTTTGATGAACCAGATTTTATGTCTCTCACCAAATCAGAAAGAGCCATATTTGGTTTTAACCCGATTAATATATGTACATGATCTGGCATCGCAAAAATTGAAATTAATTTTTGATTTCGATTGCTGATAATTCCTGTTATAATTTTATGCAACTCTTCTCGATGTTGTTTGGGGATAAGGTTTATTCTTCCTTGTACGGTGAAAACAATATGTATGTATATTTGTGAGTATGTGTTGGGCATAGCTCATTGATTTTTTGTAAATGTTTATATCCAATTATACAGGTCGCTCCTACGGAGCTAATTTTCGTTTTTATATGTTTATTATAAACAGTTTGGCTCCTACGGAGCAATAATACAAGATGATTAATTATTGCGAGGTTTTACACACTCAAACTTTTATTTTTTTGCTGTTTGCCTACTTATATTGAACAATAGCAATGTTCATTATAAGCTCCTTTAGGTGCGGAGTGTCTGTAGCATTGCAATACCAGACGTTCATAGAGCGCCGTTAGGTGCGAACTGTTGTATTAACAAATATAATGTAAAAAACATTATCTCTGATTAAACATCTTACAGGTCGCTCCTACGGAGCTAATTTGCTTGTCTTTAAATGTTTACTACAAACAGTTTGGCTCCTACGGAGCAGTATACTCAAACTATTTAATTATTATGAGATTTCATACAATCAAACTTCTATTTCTGCTGTTTACTAATGACAGCTTGGTTCCTACAGAGCATTAATACAAACTTTAAATTTCTGCTGTTTGTCTATTTATATTGAACAATAGCAATATTCATTATAAGCTCCTTTTAGGAGCGATCTGTTTGTAGCAATAATGCCTGCCGTTCATAGAGCGCCGTTAGGTGCGATCTGTTGTATTAACAAATATAATGTAAAGAAATTAGTTCTAATTAAGCATCTTACAGGTCGCTCCTACGGAGCTAATTTGCTTGTCTTTAAATGTTTACTACAAACAGTTTGGCTCCTACGGAGCAGTATACTCAAACTATTTAATTATTATGAGATTTCATACAATCAAACTTCTATTTCTGCTGTTTGCCTATTTATATTGCTCATTAGTAATATCCAATAAAAGCTCCTTTAGGAGCGAACTGTTTGTAGTAATAATGCCTGCCGTACATAGAGCGCCGTTAGGTGCGAACTGTTATATTATTCATTCAAATAAGAACTTCTCGTTCTATTTAACTTCAAAATTGTTCAACATATCTAATGTGACGAAATTATCTCTGATTAAACATCTTACAGGTCGTTCCCAAGGAGCTATTTCTCGTTTTTATATGTTTATTACAAACAGTTTGGCTCCTACGGAGCAGTAATACAAAATGTTTAATTATTACAGGGGTTCGCAATCAAACTTTTAGGTTCCCTCTCTAATTCTTAAATAGGTAGTAGCCAGTTGATAGCTTTTTTCCACTTGTTGTAGATAACTTTGCAACTCTTCGTATTTGCCTGATGCAACTTTTAAAAGAGCCGAGCCCATGCCAATTACCGATGGAAGTTTGCAGATTTGCTGAAGGTAATATCCATCCAGTATGTGTGTGATTCCTCCTGAAATTATCACTTGATTGCATGAATGTATGTTGGACTTTGAGTCAACTTTATTGATCATTCGTGTCATCTCCTCTGCTGTATGGCCAACTTTTCCAAAAGCCTCAAAAGCTGTGAGTTCCTCGCTTTGACTTCTTAACAATTCCAATAGCGTGAAATTGGTTCCGCCCAAAGCTCCAAATTCTATGGCTTCTATCGGCAGATGTAAAAGACGTTGGATGCTTTCTGGTCCCATGCCTTGCCCCACTTCCTTAACTATTACTCTTGTATGGGTGGTTTCCAAAAACTCTTGTAGTGTATCCAAAGGCGGACGTTTGAATACATCTCCTTCTGGTTGAAAAGCTTCTTGCAGAGGATTGATGTGAATAATGATTCCATCGGCTTGTAAACGATCTACTAATTTCGATATTTTATCTACCGCCTTTTCTTCGATGAGATGCTCCAATTGTGCGATTCCCAGATTGGCGTAGAAAGGAGATTCATTACCGATGATGGGGCGTAGGTTGAAATCGTCTAAGTGATCATCGTTTTCCAAAAGAATTCTGCATGAGCCCAATCCCATACCTAAGCCAAATTCATTGCAAGCACGTGCCAAATTGCGATTGATAACTCCTGCTTGTGCTGTGCCACCTGTCATACTGCTGATCCATAAAGGCAGGCGCATAGTTTTTCCTGCAAAGGAGAAGGGCGATGGCTTTTTCACAGGATGTGCCGCCAAAAGCGGTTCATAGTTAAACCTATGATCGGCTTCTGACTTTTCCACCCGTGCATGGAAGGCTTGATTGATATGATCTTTTTTTCTGTTGTTCATGGGTTGTTTTGAAATCTCTTATAGAGTTATTGGTTGATTAATTACAGAAGATGGAATATAATTATGCAATACATTTCTTATTATAAACCCAGCCCTCTTGCAATCACCAATCGTAAAATTTCAGAAGTTCCTTCACCCACTTGCAGCAATCGTTGATCTCTATAAAAGCGCTCAATGGGATTGTCTTTGAAGAGACCCGATCCTCCGAAAATTTGAACTGCTTCATCGGCAACTTCTCGAGCAATTTCCGAAGTGTAAAGTTTGGCCATAGCCGCCTCTTTGGAGTAGGGTTGCCCATTGTCTTTTAAAATGCAGGCGCGATAAAGAGTGTTTCGGGCCAACTCTATTTTCATACTCATATCTGCCAATTTGAATCCGATGGCTTGATTTCGACCGATAATTTTGCCAAACTGCTTACGTGACTTGGCATGTTTTAGTGCCATCTCAAAAGCCCCTTGAGCTAAGCCCAGTCCCATGGCGCCTACTGAGAGTCGTCCACCATCTAACGTTCTGAGCATATAGCGCGCACCCTGACCCTCTTGCCCCAATAAATTGGAGTAGGGGACACGACAATTTTTAAATGTGAGTTTGGCGGTGTCTGCTGCTCGCCACATCATTTTTCCCAACATTCGCTCAGCATCAAAACCTGGAGTTCCACTCTCCACCAAAATAGTTGAGAGTTTAGGCTGTCCATTATTATCGTTGGTCATTACTTGTAATGTAACACCCAGTGTCATTGATGTTGATGCGTTGGTAATATATCTTTTGGATCCATTGATTACCCACTCATTGCCATTGCGTACTGCGGTAGTTTCAGTACCACGCGCATCCGATCCTGCATTTATTTCTGTGAGCCCAAATCCCCAGATGTAACGGCCAGAGGTAAGCTTGGGTAGATATTTTTCTTTCTGTTCGGTGGTGCCGTAATCCATAATGGGAACCAAACCTAAACTATTGTGTGCTACGACTGTAGCAGCTTGAGAACTGTCCACACGTGCCAACTCTTCAACGGCAATGATATAGGATAAAGTGTCTTTTTCCTGTCCGCCATATATTTTGGGTGCAACCATACTCAGAAGTCCTTGTTCACCCATTTTTATTGTTAGTTCTGGTGAAAAGCGCTCTTCTTCATCCAGTTGACCAGCTTCAGGAGCTATTACTTCCTCTGCAAATGTTCGAACTTTCAGCCTCTCTTCTTCCTGTTTTTCGTTGGGAAATAAATACATAGTTATAATAATGTTGTTAATCTG
>CAZJDS010000153.1:0-6399 GCA_964544795.1 uncultured Alkaliflexus sp.
CATAAGCTTTTGGATCGTTTGGGTTGCCGAAATTGAGACAATCAGATACTGCCAACGGAGTAGCACCTGCACAGACAATGTTTCGAGCCGCCTCAGCCACTGCAATTTGTGCACCTATAAATGGGTCGGTGGTCATATACCCAGGATTACAATCCATAGTTGCGGCCAATGCTTTGCCTTTGGGTTCTATTTCAATTAACGAGGCGTCGGATGGATATTTTATACTCAAATCCTGCGATCTCAATTCGGAAGAATATTGTTGAAGAATCCACTTTTTAGAAACTAAATTGAGAGAGCTCAACAAAGATTTCACTACTGCAGGATAGTGATCTGGCTCCTGAAAGCTATCGGGATGCAAACTCTCTACCGTTGGCTTTGATTGCTCAAAAGTAGGCTCATAAACAGGTGCTTTTGCGCCGAAACCTAAATAATCCACAGGAAGTTGAGCCAACACTTTTTCATTTTCATATAGAGAAAAATGTTCGTCATCGGTCACCTCCCCCAACACGCCAAAAGAGAGACCAAATTCCTTGGCCAATTTTTCTACTTTATCCTTATTAGAAGGTTCCAAGCAGACCAAGATTCTTCCCCAAGTTTCAGAAATTAGAGTATCACGCGAAGACATGCCGCTATTTTCAACAGGGATATTTTCTGTAGTAGCCTTAAGGCCTGAGCCTCCTCGTCGCACCATTTCCACAGCAGCTCCCACAATACCCTGACCACCTACTCCTTGAATTCCAATAGCCCATTTTTCGGCGATCAATCTTTTAATAACTTTATAAAGTGATTTTTCTAAATCTACATTTTTAAGATATCCAGCAGGAACGTTCTTAGTTTCTTTATCATTATAAAAATCGACACTAAAAGGATCGCCTTCTACACCTTCAGCGCCTGTAGGAACTCCTAAAACTGCCACCAGATTACCTTTGCCCTTTGCCACTGCCGACATAAGATCTTTGCGTTTAGCCACGCCCACCACCATATTGTTAACCACAGGGGAGGTGTTGAATCCATCACAGAAGAATGCCTCGCCACCAACCACAGGTACACCAAAAGCTTTTTCGAAATCTGCCAATCCATTAACTACCTCTTTAAAAAGCCATCTTGCAGTATCGCGTTCGTCGTTACCAAAACGTAAGGAATTCAGAAATGCCAAAGGCTTTGCACCCATGGTAAAAATATCACGCGTAACCACCCTTAAACCTGTAGAAGCTCCTAAACGAGGCTGAATAGCACATGGGTGATTGTGTGACTCTACTTTAAAGAGACAAACAAGTCCATCTCCAATGTCTACAGCGCCAGCACTCTCCTTTCCAGCTTCAATAATCACATTATCACCAGACTTAGGCAAAATCTCCAACCATCGTGAGGAGTGTTTATAACTGGCATGTTCTGACCAAAGTATGGAGAAGAATTCCAACTCGAGAGTGTTGGGCATGCGCCCCAATATGTTTTGTATCTTCTCAAACTCCTTTGAAGTAAGATGGAATGTTTCGGCGTCGTAAACAGAAGTTGGTGTGGTGGGCATAACGTCAAATTTTAGATGTAAAGTAGTTGCAAAATTAAAATTTTGTACTTTTATAAAACCTATTAAGCAAATAAATCGCAGTTGAAAGTAGTAAAATTCATGCATTCTACCAACCACTGCACAAAAACAAAATAGATAAAATGAAACTTACAGCATTAATTACAGGAGCGACCTCTGGAATAGGAAAAGCAACAGCCATTATGTTGGCTCAACTAAAATACAATCTTATCTTAACTGGCAGAAGAGAAAATCGCTTGGAAGAAATTAAAAAACAACTCTCCGACAAAGAGATAGAGGTAGAGATTCTCGTTTTTGACATTCGGGACAGAGAAGCCACTAAAAAAGCATGGGAAAGTTTATCTCCCCAAAAAAGAAGAATTGATTTGTTGGTAAACAATGCAGGATTAGCTGCAGGAGCTGATCCTATTCAATCGGGAGATGAGGAGGACTGGGATAGAATGATTGACACCAATATCAAAGGTATATTAAACATCTCAAAGCTGGTCATCCCAGGCATGATGGAACGCAAAAGTGGACACATCGTTAACTTAAGTTCCATTGCAGGTTCGGAAGTGTATGCCAACGGAAATGTTTACTGCGCAACCAAACACGCAGTTAGTGCTCTTACCAAAGGAATGCGGATTGATTTATTGCCCTATAAAATAAAAGTTTCTTCCATTGCACCCGGAATGGTGGAAACTGAATTTTCGGTAGTTCGTTATCATGGCGATCAAAAAAAAGCCGATGAAGTTTATAAAGGCCTCACCCCTCTTTACGCAGAAGATGTAGCCGAAGCCATTCAATTTATGGTGACACGCCCAGCACATGTTAATGTGAATGATATGTTGCTGATGCCTACCAACCAGGCCAGCGGAATTTATAATTACAGAGAATAGGATAAAATAAAACCCCCAGGTAAGTATTTACTCAACTGGGGATTAGTATTTAAAAGTTTATCTTCAAAATTAGAGCAAGCCCACATTTTTCATTTCTGCCAACAAGGCTCGTTTGGTATTCTCCTCCATGCCACATAGGGGCGCTCTAAAAACCTCTGTCGTTTTCCCCATAGCGGCCAATGCTGTCTTTACAGGAATGGGGTTGGATTCCACAAACATCAGACCCATCATATTCTGATACTTATAAAATAGTGAACGAGCAGTTTCCAAATCGCCATCCAAAGAAGATTTCATCATCTTGCTGAAATCACTGGGGATTACATTGGCAATTACTGATATACAGCCATCGGCTCCCATCAAGTTGGCTATAGTTGAAAGATAATCATCACCACTAAATACTTTAAAACCTTTAGGGCGCTTGGCTATCAACTCTGTAAATATATCAATCTTTCCAGCTGCCTCTTTAATTCCAACAATATTGTTGTTCTCTTCAGCCAAACGGATGGCCAAATCAACAGAAATGGTACTTCCAGTTCGAGAAGGAACATTATACAATATAATTGGAAGATTTACAGCTTTTGCCAAAGTAGTGAAATGAAGGTGCAATCCCTTGGTGGTAGGCTTATTATAATAGGGGGCCACTACTAAAAGTCCATCTACGCCCAATGATTCAGCACGTTTGGAGTATTTGACACAATCTTGGGTTGAATTGCTACCCGTGCCAGCAATAATGGCTACCTTACCATCGGCAATTTTTACCGCATGCTCCATCAAAAGAGCATCCTCATCTTCAGACAAAGTGGGTGTTTCACCTGTTGTTCCGCAAACCACTATCCCATTTGTGCCTTGAGCTATATGCCATTTAATCAACGAGTCAAACGTATTAAAATCAACTTCACCATTATCTTTAAAAGGAGTAACTATAGCTACGATAGAACCACGTAAGTTTTCAATCTTCATAATCTATGAATTTTCTGTAGTATATAGCAATAACTAACGAATAATGAATAGATTAACTATCTTTTCACTTGTATAACATTCAGATGAAAGTCATTGCAAATTTCATTTATTTTCAGAAAGGTAAAGGTATTGAAAAGATGAGAATACGCAAAATGTGAGGCTTTTAATAACTCTGATGAGATAAAAAATTTAACCCGTCTCAAGATAAAGATCTAACCAATAGTTTGCTTTTATGAATGGAGGATCTCTTCTTTTGAGTAATCAGATTCTGCGAAACCATAACTTCTGCAATGTCGCACACTGGAATTACACTTTGCCTTTGAAGTGTCTGTTTGCACATGGGGCAAGAGGTGACAATATAATCAGGTTCTCCCTTTGATAGCACCTTTAGGGTTTTCTTCGTGATGGATTGCCTTGTCTCCTCAGGCAAAGAAAATGAGCCCAAATTGTTTCCACAGCAGAGTGCTTTGTTACGTTCTTTTTCCAAGGGCAACAGACTACCAACCTCGCACAAAACATTTCTTGGAGCTTCATAAATTCCACTGCCACGTCCCAAGTCACAAGGGTCATGGTACGTAAATTTCAAATCACTCTTCTCTATATCTATTTTACCCTTTTGCATCATCCACCATATATATTCAGTATGGTGCATCACAGGAACTTTTAACTTGTAATCATTTTTAAAAATCTTGTAGCAAATGGGACAAGTAGTAACCAAAACTTTGCCATTACAGCCGTCAATTAAATCTTCATTATATGCAATCATCTGTTTCACTTTGCTCTCTAAACCAGCCAGCATCATAGGGCGACCACAACAAACGCTCTCATATTCATCAATATGAATAAAAGACGTTTCTGCCTGATGCAACAATGATTTAAAAGCATGAGTAGTCTTTGGATTTACGCGCCCCATGCAACCTGTAAACAAAACTACCTCTGTTGATTCACGCCACAAACTTAAGGGTTTAGGGAGATAAGAGTGACTGAATTCTGCCTTCTGATGAATCTCTTCACGGGCACTCAAGCGCAAACTTTCAATATCAACTCCAACTGGACAAACTTCTGTACAACTGCCGCAATTGAGACAAGGATCCGTCAAAAATTGATAGCCAACTCCTGCTCTCACCTGCCGCACAAAATAGGTGGCTTGAAAACGAGAGTTCACCTCATCAACGGCGGGGCAAACATCCAAACAAATTCCGCAACTGGAGCACGAATGAACCTCAAAAGCCTGAACACCTTTGTTGGGATACCAACCTCTGGCCTCTTTCACATTCAAATGGCGCAAAAAGATCAGAACCATTTCAGCGGGGATATGCAAATATCGAGAGAATGGCAACATTAAGAAGAACATTCCCAAAGAGATGGAGTAGGCCCACCAAAGAGATATCTCCAAATTCTGGTTAACACCTGTTAAAGAAATAACCTGCCCCACCGAGGCAGTTAAAAAACCTCCCCCACCATGCAATGCTGAAGTGGTAGATTCGGCCAGCAACCTAAGTGGAAAAATCATCCATAAAAAAAAGAGAGCCGTTCTGTTTACTCTGGAGTGTTTGGTGGTGTTTTTCATGCCGACCACTCTCTTTCTAACTCTCTTTATCCAAGCCAAAGCCACACCCGTAAGTATCAATAGAAGAGAGAAATCCATGAAAGTTATCATCCAGACATTCATAAAAAAGTCATGAGTGACTGGCTCGAAAAAACGAAAAAAGAGTCCGTACCAAATGGGATTCAAGAAATTACCTGTATAATACCATGTCTCCAATTTTCCTCCAACAATGAGCAGAAACCATCCAAAAGCCAAACTCATGTGCATAAATCCCAAAACGGGATGCGTTCGATAAATTTTCAGATGAACAAGCGACTCACGAAATATCTCTCCGCAAGCAGAGAGCATCTTTTTAGAAAATATATTCTTAAGTAAAACGCTCATGTTTTGAGCTGGTAAACCGTTTATCCAAAGGGAAAATCTAATGATAAGAATTGCGCCCATCAGATAAAAACCTATGGCAAAAGGCACTACAAAATAGTTAAAGTGTTCTGACATGCTTTGTTATTTTGCTCTCTTATTATATTTATCATAAAACATTGACTCTAACTCAAATTCATCAAATTTTAAATATGCATCCTAAGACAATTCACTCATCAACAAGATCCCATGTCGTATATTAACTCCACGAGGACAGGCAAGTTGGCACTTTCCACAAAGCATACATTTCTCTGCCAACTCTTTTAAATATTCACTCTCTCCACGATGCGCTTTTAAGTTGATCTTATAAAATTGCATTTTGGTAAAATGCCCAGCTGTGCAAATGGCAGCGCATTGTCCACATGAAATACAGCGATGAAGCGAAGGCTCTTTTTCGAAGATCAATTCAATCTCTGAAGAAAGAGGCTTGTCCAAATCAATACTACGCGCTGGAGCTGCTGAAAAACCAAAATCTACATTCATAAAACTGAGTTGAGATAATTACAAATATCCATCGATGCAGCCTTTGCATCCTGAATGACATCGGGCAATGAGGAGGGGCCTTTACAAGCACCTGCAATAAAAAGCCCTGATTGATTGTAAGAATTCAAATCCATCCAAGGATCAAGAGGCTGCATAAATCCATCGCCGAAAGAACTCTGCTCAAAATAAAATTCATTCTCTTCTTTACGCAGTTGAAAGGATGGTTCCATCCCCACCATCAAAACCAACATATTTAAGGTAAGTTTTATAGGTCTACCCATTAGGGTGTCTTCTGCTTTCACCTGAACTCTACCATCCTCTGAAGGAGAAGCTTCGGATAACCGACCTCGGATAAACTGTATGTTGTATTTGGTTTGAGCTTCATGATAAAGTTCTTCATATCCTACCCCAAACATTCGCATATCCATATAAAAGCAGTAAACCTGTGCTTTTGGAAACCTCTTTTTAATGCCAATGGCCTGTTTTACGGCTGTAACGCAACACACTTTGCTGCAATATCGATTTCCACATTTGGCATCTCGCGAACCTACACAATGAACCAA
>CAZJDS010000154.1:0-6044 GCA_964544795.1 uncultured Alkaliflexus sp.
GGAGGAGTAAAACCCAAAGAAGATTCGCCTGGAGCAGCTTCTAAAGCTGCATTCCCATTGGTCATCACAACTATCATTGGCTCAGCTTTACTTTGCGCAATAAGGTTGTCAAGAATTTCAGCAGTACGCCCCAAGTCGGACCACGCATTTTCATCACCTCCCATACCATGCAACAGGTAAAACACAGGGTAACGTTTTTTGCTGGATTCGTAGCCTGCAGGAGTATAAACCGTCATACGACGATCCATGTCTAAGATCGAACTGTTGTACCACACTTTAGAAACCGTACCATGGGGTACTTTATTCACTTTGTACAGGTCTGCACGCTCACCATCAATTAAAAAAACGTTTGTGACACTTGCCACATCACGGATTAAATAAACATTGCTGGGATCATTTATCTTCAGTCCATCCACCAAAAACGAGTAACTATAAAGCTCAGGTGTAAGAGGCTCAGGTGTAGTATATTCCCATACACCATTCTTTTCCACTAAGTCTGCTACACCTGGACCGTCGAATTCTCCGAATTGTGTTTCAATCTTCTGAGGAGGAAGAAAGTCACCAGTTACTTGCACGCTGGTAAATTCTGGTGCTTTTAGACGAAAGGTAACAGTTTTATCGTCATGGATTTCTGGAGAAATAATTGGCGTATCTCCCCATAAAGCTTGCTGACCAAACGCCGATATACTCATTAGCAACAAGGTTAATGATACAAATAAATTCTTCATAATGTTTCTTATTATTTATCTATTGACTGTAATTTCATAATTGTTGAGTAGGTTGTATTTTCTTTAATGCAAGAAAGAAATAATATTCCATAAATGGAATAACAATTAGGTTTCGTTAGTGTAATTTATTATGATTAAAGGAAAAATCCTATCCTCTGATGATCTACTTCTTCATCAAACTCCTCATATTAGTAAAAATAAATACAGCTCGCGATTTCTCTACTTTATTACTAACAGCAAAAACATTTTTTATTCTCTAGCATTTGACCAACTCTATTTGAAAGGGAATTTAACTTTAAAGACATTCAGGTATGGTGAAGGGTTTGAATAAATAATTTCCCCTGAATGAAAGAGAATAATTTTCTTTGCCAAAACCAAGCCAAGTCCAAAACCCATTGTATTCTTACTGTTCTTCCCACGGAAAAAGTGGTTGAAAAGAGATTTTTCTTCTTTGGTGGAAAGAGTTTCTCCAAAATTAGATATGGATATAATAAGTTCATCCTCTACTGAACAATCAAGTTTTATTTGAGCCTTTTCTTCACTACAATAATTAATAGAGTTGATCAAGAGATTCTGGAACGCTTGTTTAATAAGCATCTTATTGGCTTCTATGGTAAGAGCACTCTCTTCAAACTCTGATGGGGAATAGTTCAACTCGAAATTAAAGTCAGGATAAATACTCTTTAACTCACCTATGAGATCAAACAGTACTTCATCCATCCTCATCTTAGTCTTAACAAGAGGTTGACCCGACTCCACTTTTGATATTTCCAGTAAAACATTAACAATTTCTCCCAACGATTTTGCTTTATTGATCTGCCCATCCAGAACTAGCTTCAAGTCATCTATATTTTCAAAATTTTTCAATCGTTCTAATTCAGAAACCAAAATAGTGACAGGCGTTTTCAATTCATGTGAGATATGCTGAATCGCATTTTTTTGAAAGGCAAAAGCTTCTTTTGTTCTCTTTAAAAGGTCATTGAACCTTCTGGTTAGATATTCAAGTTCGTGTGAGGAGATATCAGGTTTTAAAGTGGCAGCATCTTCACTGGTCAAATCATATCGACTCAAGTTCTCAGCAAGAGTGGTTATTGGTCGCGATATTTTGTTTGAAAGGTAGATCGACACAAGTATTACAATAACAGAAATGACTATAAAAATAGCAATTAAGATGTTTGAGAGAAAATACATCTTCGAATAACCGGAAGCATCGTAAGCTTTACTCACTGCATAATAGGGTACGCCTCTATTGACAACATGAACACCAATCACATCGTAATCTTCTTCTTTGGTCTCAATCCAATTGTTGGAAATCGAAAGATTGCTGAGCATCTTTTCGGTGCTCAAAACTTCCAATGAGTCAAGGCTGGAAAATACCAGCTCTTTCTCGTTGTTAAAAACCAGCAGTTTTTCATCGTAAAAGTCATGAATGTCTTGGGCATCTAGCAAAAATGCAAGCTCTTCGCTCATCTCTTTGAACTCTGCAATTAACCCTATGGTATATTTGATCTTCTCATATTGCTGTTGTTGAAACTCCTCTTCTCGATACTCAGAAAAAAGAATGTAAATAATGGTTAACGATATTGCCAACAAAACAACAACCGTACTCGAAAAATATATAAGTATTTTGTTTCTTATTCTCATTCTGAATCGAAATAATAACCGTATCCTACTTTAGTTTTGATGCTTTTTTTACCAAACGGGTTGTCCAACTTATTTCTTAAAAAATTTATATAAACCTCAACAGTATTGGTGTTTGTATCAAAAGAACTGCCCCAGATCTCTTTTATCAAATCACTTTTTGAAATTACCTCACCCTGATTCTCGCAAAGTTTTAATAGAATTTGATATTCTCGTGGAGTTAAAGCTATCTCTTTCCCTTTGCGCAAAACCTTTTTCTGTGCCAGATGTATGGTAATATCGTCGGCAACAATTGTTGCACTATTTTTCTGATGAGCACCATTGCTCCTGTTTCGTTTCACAAGTGATTTTATTCGCAGAATAAGTTCTCTCATAGAAAAGGGCTTGGTCAAATAGTCGTCTGCTCCACAATCAAACCCTTTCACTTTATCCTCCAACTCGCCAAAAGCTGTAAGCATCAAAACTGGCGTTTCGGTATTGAATACTCTAAAATCACGACAGAGATCAAAGCCTGTTTTCCCAGGTAAATTAATATCCATAATTACACAATCGAACGAAGTTCGATTCAAAATCTTCTCTGCCAACAAACCATCAAATACACTTTCAGGAATTATGTTCTCAGCTGTTAAAGCTTCACTAATATTTCTGCTTAGGGTCGGGTCATCTTCTACTATTAAAACTTTCATTATAATTTTTATTTAAAGTGCGCTACTTACCAAAACTTAAAACACAACACTATGAATAGTCAGTTAACAGATCAGAAGTCAACACTTTTTAAATACGCTATTTTCCTACAAAATAATAAATTTCAATCAAAGCTACGTTTAATAAGTTCTGCATTTGAGTAATATCTCTTCTCATATAGAAGTAGCTTGCCAATAAATACGTTTATATTTGGGTGCAAACCACAATAATTATTACATTGAATTCTTTGTAAAATATAAAAAACAGATACATATGAAAGTTCTTAGTTTTTATACCACCAATTTCAGCTTTACTTTAGGCGAACCAAATATTGATGAACCCATTGCAGATAATAAAGAAGATCAATTTTCAGAATGCATTGTCGCTTTTATTCATGTGGAAGAAGCAGACGAAGAATTAACCCTCACAAGCCGAGAAAAAAAACTAACCAACCACTTAAAATGGGTAGCGCGAAAAAACAAAACCCAAAAGATAGTATTACATTCATTTGCACATTTAGCAATGACCAAAGCCTCATTGCAATTTACCAAAGAACTATTGGATGCATGCGAAGATCGACTTAAAAATGGTGGTTATGAAACTGCTCAAACCCCTTTCGGATATTTTCTAAACCTCAACATGGAGGCTCCTGGTTTTTCCATGGCAAGAATTTGGGCTGAATTGTAAAAAAACAATCAGCAAAATCGTCTAATAAAAAATAATGTAATCTTCTGAAAATTCAATCTGATTTCGTAAACAATCGCTTCAACTTCAAAAACTACCGACTGGAGAAGTAATAGAAGAATACTTCGTAAAGACAACCTATTTTTATATATCATAATTAAAAATGGTTGCCATGTTAAAGTATGAGTTACACGAGGATTATAAAAACCTAAAAGGTTTACTTCCAAAAATAACAGAATTCTTCCAAAATAATGGAACCACCATCTACAAAATTAGAAATGAGATAAAAGTCATTGAAGTGGATGGCATAAAGCTTTGTGTAAAATCATTTGGTCAACCCAGAGTCATCAATCGATTTGTTTACGCTTTCTTTAGAAAGAGCAAGGCACATAGAAGTTATAGAAATTCTAAAAGGCTGTTAAGCATGGGGGTGAATACGCCACAACCTGTTGCTTGGATTGAGTTTAGAAATTCCAACCGTTTTATTTCAAAGAGTTATTACATCTCCCTATACGAAGAACATGATTTTACCATGGAAAAGGTAATGAATGGCGAAGAACAAAATAGAGAGGAAATAATTAAAGGATTTGCACATTTTGTTCATTCAAAGCTGCATCGCCATGGCATTCTTCACTATGATTTAGGGCCTGGTAACATATTGGTAAAAGAGACCGATGGCGCTTATTCATTTTCAGTAGTGGATGTAAACCGAATGAGCTTTAAAAAAAGATTAAGTAATCGCCAACGATACTCCAATCTTCGTCGCTCTGGTGGAGGACCCATAGAAATCTCTATGCTGGCCAAATATTACTCTACACTTCAAAATCAAGATCCAATATTAGGTACCCTACGGCTGGGGTTTTCCAAATACAGGTTTCAAAAACTAAGAGGAATGAGAAAGTCAATTTTTGCTCCCTTCAAAAGAAGTGCAATCGCAAGATAAGGCTCTCTCCATTTTTAGTGTGTTTACACATTGACATATACCTAAAGATAAAACTCATTACCTTCTTCACATAATCATTATCAGAGTTGTCATCCTGTCGGATATATATCTATAATTAAACAGTTTATCCATTCTCAACTCCTGGTTGTGGAGGCCAAAAACTCCCTTAGAAAAACAATCTAACACACGCCAATCATAACGACAATGAGGTTTTGATTTTCAAAACCGCAAACATCTAAGTTTATTAAATGATAAATATTTGTACCTTTAAAAATTAATAAATATGAATTTTTAATGCCAATTGGTTAACCCATAACAATTGACTATTATGGCATACACTATCATGATTTAAACTAAAAACAGTGAGATAGGCCACTTTAAAAGGGATATTAGATAAAGAAACACCCTGAAAATTCTCACTCACATGAAACGAGCATAAGAAATGCTTCTCAAAAAGGAAAATCAAAGATCAGTGTAGCTAATAAGTATGCAAGAGAGTTTCATTTGGCAACTGAAAATCAAACTATAGAGTATATGAAATCCCGTGTGGGATTAACAAAAAATTATCTTCATTTATGAAACCAACACTTTTAATTTTAGCAGCAGGAATGGGAAGCCGTTATGGGGGCTTAAAACAAATGGATGAATTGGGTCCTTCGGGAGAATCCATTATAGATTATTCAATCTATGATGCTATTCATGCAGGATTTGGCAAAGTAGTCTTTGTAGTTCGGGAATCATTCTTAAGCGAATTTAAAAAACGTTTTGAACCCAGATTAAAGGGGAAAATTAAAACAGAATATGTGCTTCAAGAGATATATAATCTTCCACTTGGATATACGCCACCCGCAGAACGTGAAAAACCATGGGGAACTGGCCATGCCATGTTGATGGCAAGGAACGTTATCTCTACTCCTTTTGCGATCATCAATGCAGATGATTTTTATGGCCGTGAATCCTATGAACAAGCTGCAGCATTCATTCAGAACAATCCAAAAGATAACGATTATGCAATGTTAGGCTATGCTTTAAAAAACACACTCTCTAAGCATGGCACAGTCTCCAGAGCAATTTGCGAAGTAGATTCTAATCAACGTCTGACACATTTAGTGGAACGTACCAAGATTGGATATGAAAACGATAAAATCTTCTTCTACGAAAATGATGAAAAAACTGAATTAACGGGCAACGAAGCAGCTTCAATGAACTTTTGGATATTTAAACCCTCCTTCTTCAAATATTTAGAAAAAGGATTTATAGAGTTTCTTGAAGAAAAAGGCAAAGAGCTAAAATCTGAATTTTATTTTAATCAACTGGCAGGAGAGTTAACAAAAAAGAAGGTCGCTGAGACTGAGATCATCAAC
>CAZJDS010000154.1:6054-6399 GCA_964544795.1 uncultured Alkaliflexus sp.
ACGGCCCAATGGTTTGGCATTACCTATCAGGCGGACAAACCTCTTGTTCAAGCCTCATTAAAGGAACTTCATAAAAATGGAAAATATCCTGAGAATCTTTGGGACTAAGAGGGATTCGCATATTAAATTTTTTAAAAATATAATGAAAATGAGGAGTATCATGACTGTGAAAAGCAATAGGAGTTATATGTTTAGCATGAAAAGTAAACTCTTGTTTCACCTCCCACTCCTTTTTGTGATGATATTATTTGGAACTGTAAATGGACAGAAGAAAACCCCGATAAATGTAGCTTCGTTCAACCTTCGATTCGAGACAGTTCATGATGGGGAAAATGCATGGCCACA
>CAZJDS010000155.1:0-6377 GCA_964544795.1 uncultured Alkaliflexus sp.
ATAATTACAATAGTCATGAAACAGTCATTTAATAAAATCGTAAATGCATATTTACCATCTATTTAATACAAAACTCAATAACAATCTGCATCACCGCTGTTTACGCCTATTTGGTGCGGGATTTCGAAGATCCAGCTCAGATATAAACTGCCATTTTCCGTCTTGAAACTTAAATCCATCATAAGTAAAATCAGGACCATAATAACGTGGATCATTTTTAAACATCGGATCAGAGGGAGCCAGATGATCCATCACAATCATCTTTTCGTTTGCATCGTATCGCAACATCATATTAACACGCGCACTGTATTCGAACAACACTCGACGTTTTATCTGCTTGTCGTACGCAAAAAGAGGCGCACCAAAGGTAACACGTGAATTCCCCGAAATGGTCACCACATCCACCACACGTATTTTAGAAAAAGCATCTTTGGCATTGTATCCCAAAAGAGTATAATACTTGTTCTTTTTATACTCCGTTTCCACCAAATCGTAATAGACTGCTCCATACCATTTTGAAGGAGAAAGTGATACCCTCTCAGGCGAAGTAATTGTATTGCGCGAATCATTTAAAGCGTTAAAATGGATTGTGTTGTTTTTGATATCCCGAACAGCTACACCACCATTAAAAACATTTCGTCCATCTTGAAACTCTACATTCCAGGTGCATATTTTGAGCTCTCCATCAGGTGAAATCAAAGTTGAAAGCTTCTCTAAACCAGTGAATTTATTAGTGAAAAAAGAAGGTTCTTTAAGCAAGGGAAACAGTCTGGAGACAATCTGATCTGACAACTCTATTTTATGTTCGTCCTCTCGACTATTGGTCAACTTTTGAAAAAGAACTTTAAGGTTAAGATCGACCAGCTCCAATAACGCTCCCTTGTCAGAGATAAAACTCACACGGTGGTAATCTTCCTGAGCTATGGTATAGAACTCATCTTGAATCTTTAGCTCACCCACCAAACCCGAAGTTTTAAGAGTTTGCTGAAACAGAGTCAACTCATCAAAGCTTTTCACTCCCCAAATCATTACAGATGGCCGATTGGAAAAGGGCATCACACCTGCAAAAAGAAATTGCGAACTGTCATTTGAGAAAGAATGAACAGTGAAATTAGAAGTGTTTGATTTATCGTCAAATACCGTGGGATCAGATAGTTCAACTGTGAGTTTTTCCATAAAAGAGATCCATTCGTAGCTCTTTTGAGCATCCTCATAGCTGCTCATACTGTTCCACAAAGAGTCAGCAGGCAGAGCAAAAACTTGAACTGAAGAAAAGAATACAAAAAGAATAATTTGAAATAGCCAACGCATATGTTCAACAGTTTAACAAGTAAAAATAGACATCCTAAGGGAGAAATAAAATAAAAGACGCAAATGTTCTAACCTGAGATGATGAACCTCTTCAACTCAGTTGCAATTAACAAAAAAAGATACAGTAAGAATGGGGAAATCAGAAAATAATAAATTGAAAATTTCCTAATTAGAAAAATTGAATTTTATAGCAATGAAATAAAAACTTGTAGCTATAAAAAAATAGCTACAAACATAACTTTCAAAACTATACACTTAATCATGAGTGCATTACATTTGGCAGCACCGCGGTGTGTCATTTTTACAGAACATTAATTATATTTCCAATTAGCCCCGTAGGTGGAAATCTTAAGATAGTGGATTAAATTCATCTCAAGTTGGTTTTAAACCAAAAAACAGGGAGTAGAAAACAATCCCTAAAGAGGCTTATTTTTCTACTCCCTAAAATTACTTTAGCTAAAATATTATTTGGTCAATTTATCTTCCACCCATTTACGAGCATTTGCAAACGCTTCAATCCATGGAGTCACCTCATCGTTTTTACGATCTGCTGGGTAATTTGGCCATTGCCATGGGAATATCGCTCTTTCAAGATGAGGCATCATAGCCAGATGACGGCCATCTTGAGAACTGATAACAGCAGCATTCAAATCACTACCATTGGGATTGCCAGGATAGGCTTCGTAGCTGAACAACCCTGGGAAGTTAACCTCTTTGGCATCTACACCCACGCTAAACTTTCCTTCGCCATGAGCTACCCAAGCGCCGAGCCTACTTCCAGCCAATGATTGAAGCATGACAGAGCTGTTCTCCTTAATATCTATATTGACAAAGGCTGATTCAAATTTCTCTGACCCATTACGCTCCATTTTCACTTTAGATCCATGCTCTGGAACCACCAAGTTCAGCTCCATCATAAGTTGGCACCCGTTACAAACACCCAAACTGAGAGTATCTTCACGCATATAGAAATTCTCTAAAGCAGTTTTTGCTTTTTCATTGTAAAGGAAAGCTCCTGCCCATCCTTTTGCAGAACCAAAAACGTCGGAGTTGGAAAAACCTCCCACAAAAACAATGAAGTTAACTTCAGAAAGATCCTCGCGACCGCTGATCAAATCGGTCATGTGAACATCTTTTACATCAAAGCCAGCCAGATACATAGCATAGGCCATCTCACGATCGCCGTTTACACCTTTTTCACGGATGATAGCAGCTTTGGCTTTACGAGTTGGATTCACATTGTCCAACTTCAACGAAGCGAGCGATCCTTTAAAAGAGTCTTGAAACTTAAATTTCAAAGGTTGCTTCTTGTAGTTTTCATAACGTGCGGTCGCATGCTCTTCACCACTTTGCAGACGATCCATATAGTAGGAAGTTCTAAACCAATCGTCACGTAAAATATCAATATCGAGTGATAAGTCTTCTCCTTTACCCTTAAAAGTGAGTTTCCTCTCTTTCGCAGGATGTCCAATCACTGAAAATACCACATCGAACTCTTCAGTAACAATTGAAGCCATGTCTAAATCAGCTACCTGAAGGATTACACCGGGATTTTCAGAAAGAAGAATTTTAACCAAGTCGGTTTCTTCATAACCTGATAAATCGATATTGGCACCCATCTCACTATTGGCAAAACACATTTCCAGAAGTGTGGTTACCATACCTCCTGCTGAAATATCATGCCCAGCTAAAACAAGATTCTTTGAAATTAATTTCTGAATGGCTGCGAAACCATCGGAGAAATATTCCACATCTTTAATGGTTGGCACTTCATCTCCCAACTGATTGATAGATTGTGCAAAAGAGCTACCGCCCAATTTAAAATTATCATAAGAAAGATCGATATGAATTAAAGTTGTTTTTAAGTCTTTAACCATCACTGGCTCTACCACTCTCTTAACATCCGACACTTCAGCTACTGCACTCACGATAACAGTGCCAGGGGAAAAGACCTGCTCGCCATCTTTGTATTTTTGAGTCATAGAAAGTGAATCCTTGCCTGTTGGTACGTTGATTCCTAAATCACAAACAAAATCACTCAATGCTTCAGTAGCAGCGTACAAACGAGCATCTTCGCCTGGGTTTTTACAGGGCCACATCCAGTTGGCACTTAGGCTAACTCCTTTCAGCCCATGTGTAAGAGGCGCCCATACTATGTTGGTCAGTGCTTCAGCAACCGCCACAACAGAACCTGCAGCAGGATCTATCAATGCAATGGCGGGTGCATGTCCGATGGAAGTTGCCACACCTTTTTTGCCATGATAATCCAAGGCTGTTACGCCCACGTTATTCAAAGGCAATAATATCTCACCCGCTGCCTGTTGCTTGGCCACCAAACCAGTTACAGAGCGATCTGCTTTGTTGGTTAACCAATCTTTACAAGCCACAGCCTCCAATTGTAAGACTTGACTGATGTACTCTTTTATTTTTGAAGGGTCGTATTTTAACCCTGAATAACTCTCGATTACGGTAGTGTCTGTCAAAACGGTTTTAGGAACACTTCCAAACATATCCACCAACTGCCAATCAATAGGTGCATTTCCTTTGTCGTCAACAAACTTAAAGTGCATATCTCCTGTGGTTTCTCCTACCACATACATAGGGGCACGCTCACGATCGGCTACTCGCTGTAAATCAGCAATATCCTTTTCATGAAGAACAAGACCCATGCGCTCTTGCGATTCGTTGCCGACAATTTCGCGGGCAGATAAAGTGGGGTCTCCAATGGGTAATTTATCCAGTTGAATGGTTCCACCTGTAGTTTCAACCAACTCAGAAAGGCAGTTTAAATGCCCCCCTGCTCCATGATCATGAATAGAAACAATGGGGTTGTGATCTCTTTCCACCATGGCACGAATGGCATTCATGGCACGTTTTTGCATCTCAGGATTGGAGCGCTGAACAGCATTCAGTTCAATGGCATTGTCAAACTCACCAGTGTCTACAGATGAAACAGCACCACCACCCATTCCAATTCTATAGTTGTCTCCACCCAACACGACCACTTTATCACCTTTGGCAGGAGTCTCTTTCAAACTATCACTTTTGCGGGCAAAACCAATACCACCTGCCATCATGATAACTTTGTCGAATGCGAATTTTTTATTGTTCTCAAAATGTTCAAAAGTCAATACCGAACCGCAAATAATAGGCTGTCCAAACTTATTACCAAAATCACTAGCTCCGTTGGATGCTTTAATCAATATCTCTTCTGGCGTTTGATACAACCAAGGACGTGGGGCGAATTTCTTTTCCCATGGACGACCGCCCTCAGGGCGAGGATAACTGGTCATATAAACTGCCGTACCCGCCAAAGGGAGAGAGCCTTTTCCGCCAGCCAAACGGTCACGAATCTCGCCACCTGTACCTGTTGCAGCACCATTAAAGGGTTCTACAGTGGTAGGAAAGTTGTGTGTTTCAGCTTTTAGTGAAATAACAGACTCTATTTTCTTCTCAGAGAAGAAATCTGGTTTATCTTGTGTTTTTGGTGCAAACTGAATCATTTCAGGCCCTTCAACAAAAGCCACATTGTCTTTATAAGCAGAGACAATGAAATTTGGGTTTTCTTTTGAAGTACGTTTGATTAATTGAAAAAGTGTACTGGGTTTCTCTACCCCATCAATCACAAAAGAGCCATTAAATATTTTATGACGACAATGCTCAGAGTTCACTTGTGAAAACCCGAACACTTCGCTATCGGTCAATTTTCTTCCCAGTCGTTTGCTTAACGAATTCAAATACTCAATCTCTTCCTCGTTAAGAGCCAACCCCTCTTCTTGATTGTAGGCAGCAATATCTTCTATATTAACAATAGGTTCTGGCTGCTTATCGATAATAAAAACATGTTGCTTCAACCCTTTGTAGAGTCGCTGCAACATAGGATCAAACTGAGACTTTTCGCTTTCCACCCTAAAAAACTCTTCTATGCGAACAATTCCTGAAACACCCATATTTTGGGTAATCTCTACCGCACTGGTACTCCATGGGGTGATCATCTCCCTACGGGGTCCAACATAAAAGCCTTCTAAAGCTTCAGCATCAATAAATTTAGCTCCACTGAAAAGCCATTCCAATTTTTGCATATCCTCAACCGATAGTTTCGATTGAGCATGCACTGCTACTATTTGATTGGAGTCATCCCCGAAAAAAAGAACCATGAATAATTATTTAGGAGTTATGCACTTAAGAATTTGCTGCAAATTTAATCAAAATGAGCAGAGTCAACCAATAAAAAGGGATGAAAAACAGCTGCAATAAATATAGAGAAGTGATAATCCGTAGAAATAGATCTTTTAATCGCTGCTATCTTGCAGTATCGGTGAGCAACAACTGATTAAAAATAACCAGTACTCAATAAAAAAGTACTGGTCACAAAATCAAACGTTCAAAATCAATTTCTGAATCTGAAATAGTAGCTAAACTTGCTTATAATGCACATCCGAAAGCTCTCTCAGTCGGCGTGCGCTTGTTTCAGGTGTGATGTCCCGCTGAGGTGTTGCCAACATTTCATAACCCACCATAAATTTCTTCACAGTTGCCGATCGAAGCAGGGGTGGATAAAAGTGCATGTGAAAATGCCATTCAGGATGATCTTTCCCATCTGTTGGTGCTTGATGAATTCCAGCTGAATATGGAAAAGAGGTTTCAAAAAGATTGTCGTAACGAATAGTCAGCTGACGATAAGCGTCGGCCAGTCCATCCTTTTCTGCATCGGTTAAATCAGCCAAACTGGAAACAGCCCGCTTACTAACAATCATAGCTTCAAATGGCCAAACTGCCCAATAAGGAGCGAGAACGGCAAAATGATCATTTTCGACTATCAGCCGATCTTTCTTATCCAGTTCTTTGGCCAAATAATCACCCAGCAAGGTGCGTCCGTGCTTTTGGTAATAGGCCAGCTGGCGTATCTGTTCTTTCATAGGTTCAACAGGGATAGAACGGCTTGACCAAATTTGCCCATGCGGATGAGGATTGCTGCATCCCATTACGGCTCCTTTATTTTCAAAGATCTGGACATAATTGATAAATTCGTTCGTTCCAAGCTTATGATATTCCTTTTGCCAAAC
>CAZJDS010000156.1:0-6348 GCA_964544795.1 uncultured Alkaliflexus sp.
CTTCATAGTCAAGTATCACTACTTTATCAGTTACAACAGGAATCTCTTTAGAATCGTTGGAAATATGATACCACAAACCAGTTTCTGTTCGTTGCATCTTCAAACCATTCTCCTCTACAAATGCTGTGATAAAAGCCTGCTCATTACCCACCTGAATTTTATTCATTTCAATGGTTTCATCCAAAGTTAGAGGTTTCCTTTTTGTTCGACGAGCTCGATTTTGCGAATCTCCGCAACTGCTTATTAGAAGCAATAAGCCCAGAAAAATCATCTTAATATACGAAGTGGATAAAAACATGCTCATAGAATTTAATAAACTGATTACTCGCTATAAAAATAGGCTTCCACAGTACTTTTGAAAACTTCTACAGCAGCAGATAGAGATCCTTTAAATTTACCGCCGGCAGCATTTTTATGTCCTCCCCCATTAAAATATTGTTCTGAATACTCATTTACCGCAATATCGCCAATAGATCGAAAGGAGATTCTTACAATATTATCTTCTTTCTCCGTAAACAGGGCGGCCACTTCCACTCCTTTGATGCTAAGAGGCTCATTAACCAAACCTTCTGTATCACCCAACTTGTAATCAAACTCTTTAAGTTCCTTTAGAGTCAAGGTAATCAAGCCTACTTTTTGAGAAGGCAGAATCTCCAGTTTATTACATAAAGCATGCCCAAACAACCTTGTGCGACTGAGAGAATTACTTTGAAATATTTTATTATGAATTTTCTCTTTATCTACTCCTTTTCCAATAAGTTCTGCTACAATGTGATATATTTCAGGACGCGAAGAGTTGTGATTAAGCAAACCCGTATCGGTCATAATACCTGTATAGAGACATTCTGCAGCGTCCAAACTAATAGGCCATCCTAACACTCCTAAAACAGTAAAACTCAGTTCACAAGTGGAGGAAACAGTCGTATCTGAAACCAAAACATCTGCAATATTCTCTTGAGGAAATGGATGATGATCCACAACCAGTCGAGGAGCATTTAACTTGATTAACTCATCATGAAGAGCACCAATTCTGGTAAGGTTATTGAAATCAAGAAAAATAAAATATTTAGCATTTTCCAGAATTTCTTTCGCCTTCTCCATTTGAGTTTTATAGATGACTATATCATCAAACCCTTTCATCCAGGACAATGTTTGGGTAATTTCATTGGGACAAACAACAGAAACAGAATAACCTTGTGCATTTAAAACATCGCTCCATGCCAAAGAGGATCCGATAGCATCGCCATCAGGATCTTTATGTGGAATAATAACAATACTATCGGAAGAAGAGATTTGATGAAAAAATACAGAAATATTTTTGTGGTCGATCATAGAGTTTCTTGAATTGTTTCTAAAAAAACAAAGATAATTAAAATTGAAAGCTATTAAGGACAATCAAAAAATAATTGCTATTTTGCTTACATATTGGGTGGCATACATGCGATTACTTATTTCGTTTTTTTCATCTTTTAAAGAACGATCCGATAGAAGGAATTGCACTAAAAGAGCAAATAGAACTCTAATCTCGAAATTCATTCAATATGAAACGAGCATGAGAAAGTTTCTCACAAAGGAGAATCGAAGATCAGCGCAGCTAATGATTATCACGGCAAGTTCCATGTGGCAACTAAAAAACAAATTATAATCATGAAAAAAGGAAGCATAACTTTTACCATTATTAAACCTATTGCTGTGAAAGAGCGTCATGCTGGGGAAATACTTTCACGCATTGAAGGAGCTGGTTTTTCCATCAAAGCACTACGGATGATTCAGCTGTCAAAAGAGGAAACAGCCGCCTTTTACGCCGATCATAAAGGGAAACCATTTTATGAAAAACTAATTAATTTCATCTCTTCGGGGCCTATCATTGCCGCTGTTTTAGAAAAAGAAAATGCGGTGGAAGATTTTCGTAAATTAATTGGTGCAACCGATCCCTCTCAGGCTGCTGAAGGAACTATTCGAAAACTCTATGCAAAGGATAAAACACATAATGCTATCCATGGAGCCGATAGTGATGAAAATGCATTAAAGGAGAGTCAATTCTTCTTCAACGCATTGCAGCAATTTTTTTAGCGGAAATTGATGCCATAAACGATCTTACCACCCGCTTCTTTATTGAGCGATTCGATAATATGGTCTCTATGCATGATAAGTTCACTTCTAATAATACTGGAGTTTAAGCTCACATTGAGATATCCATTCTTAAAATAGAGCTGCGTGGTGATGCGGGCTACTGAAGGCCCCATCACGATTGGCCATGCTTTTATCACTCGAGTTTCAAGAATTCCATTTCTCAATTCAGGACGATTAACAATCTTGGCTAAAATATCACTTAAAGGCTGACTGTTGTTACTTCTCCTATTTTCTCTTTTGTAGTACATCGTCATAGAATTTAAAATGATTTATCGCTTAATAGCTCACCGTTGTCCACATTAAAGAAAGAGTAGCTCTTGCCTGTTTGCTCCACAATCTTCAAAAGACGATCGCGCTGTGTGTCGGTAATGAAAATTTGCTGAAAAGTATCACGACTAACCAAATCAATCAATCGGTTACCTCTAAGGTTGTCTAACTTATCAAACATATCATCCAAAAGCAAAATAGGAAAGAATTGACAGTTTTTTTGCAAAAATTCATATTGTGCCAATTTCAATGCAATAAAAAAAGTTTTAATTTGTCCTTGCGACCCCACTTTTTTTACTGGATGTCCATTTAACAAAAACTCAAGATCATCCCGATGCACCCCTTTTGTAGTATATCCCAAAATCTTATCTCTATCGTGATTGTTTCGTAACTGACTCTCGATATCCCCTTTTTGGTGATGCGAATGGTACGTCAAAGAGACTTTCTCTTCTTTGCCAGAAATAAAAGTATAGTAATTTTGAAAAACAGGAACCATTTCCTGAACAAAAGCCGCCCTTCGCTCATAAATCATCGCACCTGTGTGGGCCAGTTGGCTGTCCCACACTTCCAATTGTGAAGATGAGTTCCCTGTAGCCCCTTTTAATGATTTAAGCAGTGTGTTTCGCTGTGTTAAGCCGCGATTGTAACGCAACACCTGATCCAGGTAGGTTTTATCAAATTGTGTAATTACACTGTCAAGATATTTCCGACGTTGATCGCTCCCCTCCATAATTAGTTTTTCATCGCTGGGCGAGATAAGCACCAATGGCAACAAGCCAATATGATCTGAAAGACGTTGATAATCTTTTTTGTTTCTTTTGAACTGTTTTTTTTGAGTTGGTTTTAATCCGACATAGATATTTTCAGGTTGGTGCAAACGCTCATAATTCCCTTGAATTACAAAAAACTCCTCATCATGACAAATCAACTGACTATCAATGGGATTAAAATAACTTTTACAATACGATAAGTAATAAATTGCATCCAACAGGTTGGTTTTACCTACTCCATTGTTACCCACAAAACAGTTAATGCCCTTATTAAAGGTAAGCTCTGCTTGTCGGATATTTTTAAAATTTAATAGACTAATATTCTTTAAATGCATCGTTCATCTTTGTTTGATAGCAGCCAATTATTCGGTTCTTCACAAAGGTAACAAAACAGTCGCAGATTATTTATTTCTCTCAAATAGATGAATAACTTACCGATGCATTTAATTTTTACAATAAAAAAAGATCCACTCAACTCACTGTTTCTCAGCAACAATGCTAATAGCATTCAGATGATCTTTATATTTTCTAAAGACTTTACGCATAGACCATATTCTTCCAAGAGCAATTGGATGGGTTAGAATATTTAAAGCAATTTTAATCGTTCGCAAAACACCTTCATCGTCAATTAGCCTTTTTGGTTCCAACAAACTCATATCATTGGTTTCTATCTTCTTAATGACAAATCCTTCTTTTTCTAACAAAGAAGTCCACTCATCTATGGTGAGCGGCCTTGCGTTTACTTTTATTACATCGGAAAGGGATTTTTGAATTTGCGACTTTTGCTCCTCGTCCATTTTGTTGGGTATTAACCCCAATTCATGAATACCATAGAGACCTCCTTTTTTCAAAATACGAAACGCCTCTTTTATAATTTCCTCTTTTTTAGTGTCTGCTTGCATGGTAAGCATCGCCTCTCCCATTACCTTGTCCGACGATTCATCGGGTAAAGTAGAGTCAGAGGCATTTCCTACTATTATTTTTCGTCCTTTTCCATGAATTATCTTTTGCAGGTTGATTGCGGCATCATTACTTAATTCAACTCCGGTATAAGATTCGGGATTCTTTTGTAATGCAATCAATGCTGTAAATCCTATTCCTGGCGCAAATTCAACTATATGATCAGTAGATTGAATGTTTAGATTTTCTATGAGTTTTAAAGTTAGCTCCTTTCCTCCTGGCCGAAGCACCTTCTTGCCCATCCTGGCTAATAACCAATGGCCTTGTTCGTCTTTAATTGATTTTCGTCTCATTGATGTATATTTAAATTACATATCGTTATTTAGAATGATTCAAAATTACGATAATAAAAATCAATAAAAAACCAAAAGAGCTTCTTTTAAAGACAAAGTACTCCATAATGATTGGGAATGAGAGTTGAGGTTGAGATTGAGGTTAAGATTGAGAAGGAGGTTTGGAGGGATTGTGATGTAAATACTCAATATTAAACGAGGTGAAACTTTGATTTTCTACTCAATTTCTCATCTATAATTATCGAAAATTTAGATAAAATTCTAAAACACCTTATTCTATGGAGATATTCATAATAATTATCTTTTTACATCAAAAATATAAAAACCTTTAAACAACTCTTAATTAATAAGATATGAGTGTATTGATATTTTTAATCTCTCTTTATACAATATGAATAGCCGAAAAAACGCAACTTCTATTTTTAATTTACCTTAAATGATTAAATTTGCGCTTCTATAAAACCAATGAAGTATGTCTAAGAAAGTAACAAAAGCAGATAGTAATCTGGAAAATGTAGAACAGGCCTTGGGCAGGACTGAACTATTTATTGAAAAAAATCAAAAGACCATTACAATCATAGTATTGGCATTAATCGTTCTGGTTGGCGGATATTGGGCTTATAAAAAGCTCTATATTGAGCCGTTAGAAGTGGAAGCACAACGCCAGGTTTTTTATGCCCAAGCAAGTTTCGGTAACGATGAGTATCAAGAAGCTTTGGATGGTGATGGCAATAGTCCTGGATTTCTTGAAATTATCGACACGTATGGCAACACACCCATTGGTAATTTAGCTCACTATTATGCTGGAATTAGCTACTTGCATTTGGGCGAGTTTGAAGATGCCATAAAGTATCTGAAAAAATTTAAAACCGCTGATATTGAATTAAAGTCCATTGCAGCAGGTGCCATAGGTGATGCGCAATTGGAACTTGGAAATAAAGAAGAGGCCGTTAAAGCATACAACAAAGCGATTTCCTCTCCAACAAGTGAAATTACCACCCCCTATTATCTTTTGAAGATGGGTATTGTATATGAGGAGTTGGGTGAAAATGAGAAAGCTTTGGAGGCTTATAAGTCTATCAAAGAAGATTATAAAAGCAGTGCAGAAGCGCGACAAATTGATAAGTATATTGTCAGAGTTAAGCTGAAACAATAAGTTGATTCTACACATTCAGCTTTTGTTAAATAATATTTAAGAAAGAGATTGTCCGAAAAGACAATCTCTTCTAATGTAATACCCATTGAAATGGCAACTATTTTAAAAAACCTCTCGACTTATGATGAAAAGAGCGTTCCATCGGCCGAGAAGATGAAGTTTGGCATCGTCGTATCAGAATGGAACAGTTCTATTACCAATGCTCTTTACCAAGGTGCATTGACCACTCTTTTGAAACATGGTGCCAAAGAAGAAAATATTGTTGTGGTGGGCGTTCCTGGAAGTTTTGAACTTACCTCAGGCGCTCATTCAATTGCAAGAGAGACCGATGTAGATGCAGTTATCTGCCTGGGTTGTGTTATTCAAGGTGAGACTCCTCATTTTGATTACGTATGCCAAGGAGTAACGCAAGGAATTACTCAATTAAATGTCAATTTTAATATTCCCTTCATCTACGGATTACTAACCACTCTTAATCAGCAACAAGCGGAAGATAGAGCGGGTGGAAAGCACGGTAACAAAGGCGATGAAGCTGCAATTACGGCAATTAAAATGGTTGAATTAAGTTGCAGTTTAAGAAAATAATTGTAGTTTCGCACTACCAAATTTTGGGGGGATACCAAAGCGGCCAACTGGGACAGACTGTAACTCTGTTGTCTTATGACTTCGGAGGTTCGAATCCTCCTCCCCCCACGGTGAATAAAAGAATTTGTATTGCGGGAATAGCTCAGTTGATAGAGCATTAGCCTTCCAAGCTAAGGGTCGCGGG
>CAZJDS010000157.1:0-6322 GCA_964544795.1 uncultured Alkaliflexus sp.
TCATATCGAGCAACCCATAATTACCTGAAACTCCCTTAGGGTTTTCTGCACTCAACTCAGGGTGTGCCAAAAAACCAAGTTGACCCACCCGGTAGGCAATGCTTACCAACACAACACCTTTTCGTGCAAGGTGTTCTCCATTGTGAACTGGATCTGAAGTCGAACCAAAACTAAACCCACCGCCATAAATCCAAACCAATACAGGCAATTTCTCTTTGTTCGACTTAGCAGGAGTCCATACATTCAAATACAGACAATCTTCGCTCTTTCCGGATGCTGGATTTCCACCCTGCATGGGAGCAGGCGCATAATCAATAGTCTGTTTCACACCGTCCCATTTTTTAACGGGCTGCGGGGCTTTCCATCGTAGTTCGCCTATAGGAGCCGAAGCAAACGGAATGCCTTTATAAATAGTTAAATCCTGGTTAACAGATCCTTGAATTATACCACCATCGACCATAACCTGACCTGGTTGAAGTTTTGTACAAGCGCTTAAGCAAAGTATAGAAATTGTAAAAAGTAGAAAGTTAATTTGTCTCATTTATTTCCTTTTATTAATTGTTTTGTTTCCAAAGATTTGGCAGAAACCTGAAATACAAAAGATGCCGCCAAGTACTCCAATCGTGACCGCCGTTACCTCCTATGTAGTAATCGTGCTTAATATTATGGTTGTTCAAAGCATCGTGTAAAGCTTGGCAACGGTGATTAAAAAAACTGTTCGCTTCCATAGTACCCTGTCCCACAAATAAATAATCCACTTTATCATTCACCTTGGAATCGGTTAAAAAGTGCTTCAATGAGGTTTCAGGCTCGGTGTCACCTGCGCTCAGAATACCAAAATTGGCAAACAAGTCGAGCGAACGAAAACCAATAAACATACTGTGACGACCTCCCATTGACAAACCTGAAATAGCTCGTCCTTTAGGTGCTTTTATCGTGCTATAGCTTTGATCAACCAACGGAATAACTTCGTTCCGAAGCTCTTTTTCAAAAATATCGAAAGTCAATTCAGAATGCTTAGGATGATTGCGATGAACAACCTGATTGTTGGGAATAGCAATAATCATAGGAACCGCCTTGCTCTCAGCCAACAGGTTGTCCATAATGAAATTTACACGTCCGTCGTACACCCAGTTGGAAGGGAGTTCGCCGCTTCCACCTAATAAGTACAAAACAGGATATGATTCCTCAGGATTGTAACTTGGAGGGGTATAAACATACAATTCACGTTCACCATTGGTAACATCAGAGTAGTAAATATGACGTGTAACATTTCCGTGAGGCACATTTTTGGCATCGTAGAAAGCTGGGCCGTCGCCATGCACAACCAACTGACTATATGGTGGCATAGCTGTAAATGCTGCATAAGTATTGCTCGGATCGGGTATTTGAACTCCGTCAACATTGAAATGATAGGCATACATATCAGCTTTAAGAGGTCCAATCGTAAGAGTCCATATTCCGTCATCTCCTTTGACAAATGGAATGGCTTCATTACCCAAACCATTTACGGTATAAATTGCCCCTGTTGGTAAAACCACTTTTTGAGCGTTGGGTGCTTTCAAGCGAAACGTTACAGTTCTATCATCGTTCACCTCAGGAGAATTCAACGGCGCGCTGAACGGAATTAGACCTTCGCTGTTTTTATGTGGATTGTAATCAAGATTGACATTGGCTTGCTGTGCTGTTGAATAATAAGGCATTAGCAAAATTAAAACAGCAATACAAATCAGATATTTATTCATAAAACTCATTCATTTAAGATTTGGTTAATGGTGGTTTAAAACACTCTTTACCTATCACCTTTTGAGTGAAAGCAATATTGCCCAGGATCAAAAACATTGGCATGGGCAATAAGACTATCTGCTTCATCTTGTTAGATTAAATAGATTTTTTATTTAAAAAGAAGCTGTGCAAATTCATACAAACTACGACGCCAAGTATGAAATTCATGAGCCGTACCTTCAGAAACATACCAAGCGGCATTGATGCCTGCTTTATTTAACTCTTCTGTAGACTGCTTCACGGCATCAGGTCTTTCTTTGCTACCAGTACTTTGAAAAATGAGTTTCACACTACTTTTATCTTTCACTTCATCAGGATTATAGAGAGCGCCACTAAACAACCCTATGTATGAAAACACTTCTGGTCGATTCGTAGTAATGGCTTTGGTTTCCATCGAGCCCATTGAGAGCCCGGCCATTGCTCGGTTACTTTGATCGTTCAATGTACGGAAGTGGCTGTCAATGTATGGAATCAGTTCATCTACCAATACTGTTTGGAAGGGTTTGATATCGAATTTACGTAATTCGCCAAAAGCAATTTCATTGGTCATTCCATAAGTCATAACAATGATAAAAGGTTTGGCTTTTCCCTCTGCAATGAGGTTGTCCATAATAAGGTTGGCACGACCTTGATTGGGCCAAGAATATTCATTTTCGCAATACCCATGTTGCAGATAGAGTACTGGGTAGCTTTTCGATGTTTCTTTCTCATAACCAGGAGGTGTGTAAACAAAAGCTCTGCGAGAAGTCCTGGTACTTTTTGAAGGGAAAAGAATTTCGTGAACATGACCATGAGGGACATCCTTTACCGCAAAGATATCTTGATCATCGGACGGAATTTCTATACCACTACCCCAACGGCAAGCACCAAAAAAGAAGAGACTACCAGGATCGGGAACAGAGGCTCCATCAATATTCAGCTGATAGTAATGAAAACCAACATCTTGAGGAGCTGACTCCCCCGTCCACACACCATTGTCATCTTTCACCATATCGTATTTTACAGCGCCAATGTCGAGTTGCACTTTTGTAGCTTCAGGCGCTAAAATTTGCGTTCGCACACGTCCTTCAGAATTCACCTGAGGATATGGACTACCTGGCTGATTCACAGACGTGGGTTTAAAATCCTCAACTACTTGAGCATAAGGTGTTGTTTGAAATAAAACAGCTATTATAAATATAAACTTGAACCGAGTTAAATTTTTCATCTTATTAAGGGTTTATTACTTAAAGCAACATTTTCAAAAAAAGGAAATCTTCATAAATTAATTCTGCAAATTAGAGAAACTGTGCGATAACCACAAGGGCATCGCACAGTAAATCAATTAGATTGTTCGAATCAAAATTCGCATCCCAATTCTATTTAGTTACTATTTTATTTGTAGCTCTTGGCTAAATCAATTAGAACAGGCACCACCTCTTTGGGTTGGTTTTCACGGTCAAATAATAAAGGATAGTCGGTACGACCACGAACGGGGAATCCATTTTTCCATGAGTTTCCATCGTTCACACCCCATACGGTTACACGAGTAAAAGCATCATCATATTTCAAAAACAACTTAAAAAAATCTGCGTATCGATCTGCAAGTGCCACACTAACAGAGTCGGGTAAACCTTGAGTGTAGGGGTTCAGTTTTTCCTGATAAGCTATATTGGTGGTGATGTCTGAGCTCAAATTACGTACAGGTATAGGCAATACGCTTATTTCCATCTCTGTAATCATTAACTTTACCCCCAAAGCAGCATAAGTTTGAATGGCCTTTTCGTAATCTTCAAGCGAAGGATAATCGAGCCCAACGTGACACTGCATGCCTACTGCATCGATGCGGACTCCTTGATCTTTTAACTTTTTCACCATGGCTGCTATACCATCACGTTTGGTGGGAATGGCTTCCGAGTAATCGTTATAGTATAATTCACAATCAGGATCAGCCTCATGGGCATATTGAAAAGCATACTTGATAAAGTCTTCACCTAAAATTTGGTAAAATTTACTTTTGCGGTAAGATCCATCATCTTCGAAAGCTTCATTCACCACATCCCATCCTTTTATTTTGCCCTTGTAACGGCGCACAACAGTATAAATATGCGTTTTCATGCGTTCTTTCAGCACTTCAGGAGAAACATCATTCCCTTCGCTATCGGTAAAGAACCAACGTGGCGCTTGCGAGTGCCAAATCAAGCAATGTCCAGTAATGTGCATATTATTTTGAACTCCAAATTCTACAAATTTATCAGCCAATTCGAAATCAAATTTTCCTTCTTCGGGTTGCATTGGACCACTTTTCATACAATTTTCTGCAACAATGGCATTGAAATTCTCTTTGATCACCTTTACCTCCGCCGCATTGTGTTCAAGTATTTGCGGTGCATTCATAGCTGTTCCTATAAAAAACTTACCTACATAGGCATCTTTCAAAGTTGACTGTGCAAAGCTTGTTGTAGCACTCAGCGATGTTGCAAGGATCAAGGATCCACCAAACAGCATGCGAAATAAATTAGTTTTTCTTTTCATCTTAAATTGTTTTAAGTAACTCGTTTTTGTGATTCCATATTGGAATCTATTGTTATCATTCTAAATTATCCAACCATTTTAGCAAAGCTTCCATCCAACCTGGATGACCGAAAATAAATCCGTGCCCCCCTTTGGGGTAAATGTGCATCTCAACAGGAACATCAACTTTTCGCAATGCTTCAAAATAGTAAATACTATTATCCACATCTACCAATTTGTCATCAGCAGCATGTGTAATATAGGTAGGTGGAGCTATCTCTGTAACTTGCATCTCGCTCGAGAACCAATTGATGGTTTCTTCTGAGGGATCTTTGCCCAACAAGCTTTTTCGAGAATCTGGATGCGTTAATGCGTCTCCCATGCTGATGACAGGATACACTACAATCTGGAAGTCTGGACGAAGATTGGTTCCGTTGCTGTTTTCGACGAGCGATTCTTGGAAGTGCGTTGCTGCCGTTGCTGCCAAATGTCCACCAGCCGAGAAGCCCATTACTCCTATTTTATTGGGATTTACGTTCCAGTTCGCAGCATTTTCGCGAACCAACTTTATAGCTTGCTGCACATCCATCAAGGGGCCAATCGATTTATCGATCATTGTAGCATCGTCAGGTAATCGGTATTTCAACACAAATGCAGTTATTCCATTTTTAGCCAGTTCCCGTGCGGTTGTTACACCTTCACCCTGATAGACGACCACGCTATAACCTCCACCAGGAATTATTATTACAGCTTGCCCATTTGACTTGCCTTCTTCAGGCAAAAACAGTTCAACCGTCGGAATCGTAACTCCACGATACATACCCGAAGTGAACTCCTCCTTTACATCTGAAACCTTTGAATTTGGTACCACTCCATCGTATAGTTTGATGACTTCTTGGGAATATAAATGCATTGAACCGATATAGAACAATGCAGTCAGAAGTATTTGAAGCTTTTTCATTTTAAATAGTTAAATCAGAACAGATCAATTAATCCCTCTAATTATTTATATGTTACCAATTATGGACGATTTACATCTTACGCTTACTGTATGCTCATCTCTTCTTTTCAGCTAAATGTTCCAAAAAGAAATCGACCATCAAAGTGAGGTTCTCTTCAACGTGAACCCCTGGACCGTGCTGGCCATCAGGCATCAATACAATCTGACTGGGCACCTTAGCTTTCTGCAAGGCTTCGTAAAGAATTTCGCTTTGACAATGTGGCACTACCCGATCTTTTTCACCATGAAAAATAAGAAATGGTGGATCGCCAGCGTCAATATACGTAGTTGGGCTGGCAAGTAAAGTTAGCTCTTTGTTTTCCTGAATAGTTCCTCCAATATAAAGTGAGGCGGGCGACTTGGCATCGTTGTGAATAAAGTCTGTACCTCCGCATGAATCCATCACCAACATATTGGTTGGACCAAACCAATCAACAACAGCATCCACCGAGCTACTATAATTGTTGTAAGGTCCAACAGAGCCTTCGATGTCAACCTCAACATCGCCGAGTTTTTTAGTTTTTACATAACGCGATGTACCGGCCATTGCAGCCATGTTGCCCCCCGATGAACTTCCCGTTATGCCCACAAATGCGGTATCCAATTGATAGGCAGAAGCATTGGCTCGAACAAAACGAATAGCAGCTTTAATATCATTCATAGGAGCTGGGAATTTAGCTTCCCAGCTTGCACGATGATTGGGCATTACAACGGCAAATCCTGCATCAAGTAATGCTTTACCTATGGTATTCAGATCGGCACCCTTGCTGTTGTTGGACATCCAAGCACTTCCATAAATAACAACCACCACAGGATAGCTTGCTTTGGCCACAGAGGGCAAGTAAATATCAAGCTGATGCGCTTCCATTGAGTCATCAGCATAATTGAGGTTTTTCCAACTTTTATCAGTATTCTGACTATAGCCGACTAAAACAGCCAATAAGAACAAAGTAGTTAATATATTTTTCATTTTGCTATTTATTATTGAAACAATAGTTGTGCAAATTGATATAAGCTACGACGCCAGCTTTGCCATTCATGGGC
>CAZJDS010000158.1:0-4150 GCA_964544795.1 uncultured Alkaliflexus sp.
TGGAAATTCAACTTAGCAAGTCATTAATTTTGTCCAATGTTTGGGGAGTAGAATATTTAGACTTGTGAAATTATACTGCTATTTTTTCCTATGCCTCAAAATATAAACAATTGGCAAAATACCAACTGTATTAAAAACAGCAATAAAGATAAACCAAACAAGATGATTGTTTCTTGCTGATTTCCACATTGCAATCACTTTCCAAATAGCTTCCCAAATTACAAGAAGGATGACTATTGGTAAAAACCATGGCGCAGAACATTGTGCAGGCGTAAAACAGTCCATTTCATTTAGGTATTAGTTTTCCTACTCTTTTGGCTTTTCGGAATACACCCCGTTTTTTGAGTGGTTTCTGGTCTCCACTTTTTTTTCAAATTTTATAAAATATTCAGTATATACAAGCAAAGGTTGAGACATTAAAGTACACAATACAGAAAAAAACTATTTCTAATATATTTTAATCACTAAGTATTTTAATTCTGTATCGCCTAAGTTTCTAATGCCGTGCTCAACATAAGGAGATGCGATAAAAGCTGGTGTGTCAACATTTTTAGCTGTCGTAACAATAATTTTGGTTGACGTTTTAGATTCATTACAGCTCTGGAAACTTCTTCACGTTCACTTCCCCCATCATTTCATATACGTTTCTAAAAAGTTTTTCAACGTTTGGTTTTGAGAAGTATTCGCCATCAATTCCGTATGCAGGACGGTGTTCCATTGCCGAAAGTGTTCGCGGTGCAGTGTCAAGATAGTAAAATGCATTTTGTTCTACCAACACTTTTTGCATCATATATGCTGTTGCACCACCTGGAACATCTTCGTCCATAAAGATCACTTTATTTGTTTTTTTGATAGATTCTAAAATAATGTGATTTATGTCGAAAGGAAGCAAGGTTTGTACGTCAATCACTTCAACAGAAATGTCTTTGGAGCTTTGCAACAAACGGGCTGCTTTTATAGCATGGTGAGAGTTCCAACCGTAGGTGACCACGGTAACATCACTTCCTTCTCGTAAAATCTCAGGCACTCCCAGCTCAACTTTGTGTTTCCCGATATTGGCGGGCATTTTCTCTTTCACATTATACCCTTTCAGCGGCTCAATTACAAGAGCAGGATCATTTCCCTCAAGCAATGTATTGTAAAATCCAGCTGCCTGGGTCATGTTTCGGGGCACGCACAAATACATTCCGCGCATAGAACCTAGCAACATTTGCATAGGCGAACCAGCATGCCAGATTCCTTGCAACTGATGCCCTCGCGTACGTATAATTACCGGCGCGGCTTGTTTGCCCTTGGTACGATACTGCATGGTCGAAAGGTCATCGCTCAATTGCGATTGTGCATAAATCAGATAGTCTAAATATTGTATTTCGGCAATGGGACGAAAACCGCGCAGTGCAAGACCAATTCCCTGGCCAATGATGGTGGCCTCACGAATGCCGGCATCCGAGACCCGTTCCACCCCATATTTTTTTTGCATCCCTTTCATTCCTTGGTTCACATCACCCAACTTTCCTGTGTCCTGTCCGAAAGTGATTAAAGTGGGATATTTCTCAAATAAATAATCGAAATTTTTACTGATAATCTCCGAACCGTTCACGTCCGTTGAATTTTCGTCATATTCAACGGGAATACCCTTTACTTTAAGTGTTGAATCAATTCCAATACGGTAGAGGTTTGAGTTGTATGCATCGTTGATTTGCGTTTCAAATCGCTTTATCCATGCTTTCAGCTCAGCACGTTCGTTTTCAACTTTTCGGTTAGAATGGATTCTCAATGAAAGCCCTTTTGCAAAACTCAGATAGGAACGTCGCGTTGGGAATGTTTTTTTAGTGATTTTCACAAAATCCTGCATACGGTAACTTTGCAGCGTAATTTTATTTTCAATTTTATCAATAATTCGTTTCAACTCATCCTGCTCATTTTTGTAGCCGCCTATAAAATGCGACCAGGCATTTTCACGTGCAGCTTTAGCCCGTTCTTTTGCGTTTTTTTCAATTTCCTCAATCATTTCGATATCGGCAATTTCGTTTTCTATCAGCCAGTTACGCATCTGAATGTTTCCGTCGAATTCTCTTTCCCATACCAAACGTTCATCGGATTTGTAACGCTCGTGCGAACCAGAAGTAGAATGACCTTGCGGTTGCGTTAACTCCTGAATATGAAAAACAGCTGGAACATGTGTTTCACGAGTTCGGGCAACACCTGTTTCATACATTTCAACCAGTGCTGGATAATCCCAACCTTTGCAAGTATATATTTCAATACCATTGGTGCCTTCTTCTTTCTGAAACCCTTGCAAAACTTTTGAAATACTAGATTTGGTCGTTTGTAATTCTACGGGCACACTAATGCCATAACCATCATCATAAACCGTTGCAACCATGGGAACTTGCATTACGCCAGCGGCATTAATTGTTTCCCAAAAAACACCTTCTGAAGTGCTGGCATCCCCAATCGTTCCAAAAGCAACCTCGTTACCAGTAACATTATTTTTGAGGAACTTTTTCATTTCAGGCTTTTGGCGAACAATTTTTGAAGCCTGTGCCAAACCCAACAATCGGGGCATCTGACCGCCTGTGGAAGAGATATCGGAAGCCGAATTGTATTTTTCAAGCAGATCTTTTATCTCTCCATTTTCATCAATATTCTGAGTGCTGAAATGGTTGTTGAAATTTCGTCCAACTGTTGAAGGGTTTTTGGTTTCGTCGATTTCACCATAAATCATCGAAAAAAACTCTTCGGGTTGAAGTAAACCCATCGCCAGCATAAACGTTTGATCACGATAGTAACCCGAACGCCAATCTCCTTTTTTAAACGCTTTTGCCATGGCAATTTGCGCCACCTCTTTTCCATCGCCAAAAATACCGAAATGCGCTCGCCCATTGTGAACCTCACGACGCCCCAACATACTCAGTTGGCGACTTAAACTGATGGTGTAATAATCTTGAAGAGCCTCTTGGGCAGTAATCTTGTGCTTTGTAACTGGCTTGTTTTTTTCTAATAACATAGGAATATTATTTCAGATCAAAAACTCTGTTTTACTGCAAAAGTAACATTTTGAATTTAGTTTTGTTTATTTGAAAGAGATTTGGAGCAAAACATTAAAGTGGAAACAAACTATCCAACAGATTAATTTTCACAAAAAAAATGGAATAACAATTACAAAACGAACTATATGAAAAACATTTACGCACTCTGAAAACATCAGTATATCAAGGTATCCAAATATCACATAAAGGAATGTAACCAAAACAAAAGAGAGCCTAACTTGAAAAAAGGGAATCCAAAAAGCGTTTTTTCAAAAACACTTTTTCTTTCTTTTCAGGAAAGGCCAGCATAATTCTATTGTAAATCATTTTTTGATGTCGCCACATCTTGTAATATAGTCATGATCTTGGTTGAGTTAGCATAGCCATAACCAACAAATATAAAGTTCAAGATAATTGAAAATGACATAGGAGTTCATAAAAAGTGAAACTCCTGTTATACCTTTTAATAATATTGCGATTCAAAATGATTTTATATTGTTCCTAAATTCTTTTTAAAAACTGGACGTACACATCAATATGGTTTTCAAAACTTCTAAGCTTCATAAGACGGATAACATGATTATTCTCCTGTTTTTTTGGTAAGGAAATCATTAACCTCTAACCAGTATATAAAAGCGTCAAACCAACGGTTACTTGTCCGATCTGGATTCCCAAGACCGAATCCATGGCCGCCATTCTGGTAAAGATGGAACTCCACTGGTACACCAGCTTTATACCAAGATTCAACAACTCCAAACTGACCATTAAAAAGGAAGTCATCTGTAGCGATTACATTGAACATGGGTGGAGCATTTTTGGGTACTTCAACTGGTCCCATACCACCGTAGATAGGACCTATAAAATGTAAATTCATGGTTTTTGAATTGAGTGTGGCGTGCATAGTAAGACCTGCTCCTGCTGAAAACCCAATCATACCCACTCGTGAAGTATCCACGCCCCATTCTGACGCTCGATCAATAATCATTGCATAGGCTGCTTCGGCATCTTCAAGCTGATTAGAAAGACTCCAGCTCGGACGGCTTGTTCTTTCCGTGCTTTGTAAGGCGTCTGAATCTTCTGCAGCAGCTGCAAAGGTGCGGTTCATTGATTCTTTAAAA
>CAZJDS010000158.1:4250-6319 GCA_964544795.1 uncultured Alkaliflexus sp.
GCTGATCCAAAAATTAAATAACTGGTATTTCCACCAATCGTGCCTTCGTTTTGTCCCCACAGAAATGGCCAGTCGTCGTAGTTTTCAAAATGGTCGGGCTGTCTGAATAATACGCCTGGAGCAACATTGCCCGGAATGAATGAAAAATCGGCTCTGTTATTACCATAAAACACCTCTTTGGGACGAGCAGCACCTACTGTCGCCACCAACGAGTAATTGTGATATGGATGGCAGCCAAATAGCCAGTTGGCTGGCTTGAAAGCATGATCAGCGTCGATGATATCAGGAAAATATTTATTGGCAAAGCTAATGGTAGTCCCAAAATTCGTTACCATTCCGCTTCCTGCCCAGTTACCAAGGCCGATAGGTACACCATAGGGATTATCATTTTCAAGCTCTTCTATATATTCTTTATACTTTACAACATACGGCTGAAGCTTTTCTTTGAAAGATGGTTCCATGTGCGGTATCCCATGAAGTGCTGTCAAAATAACGAAGCTAACGTTGTGATCAAGAGCAGGCCACAAAAGTTCCTGAAATTTATCTGCATATTGCTGTTCGCCTGTCGAGATGTAAAGTTGCAGGTTGGTCGAAATATCACCTATTGATCCCCATTGTCTTGTAGTGCTATCCAACGGCTGAGTAGCAAGTAGTTCTGTCGCTTCTTTTAACAGTCTTTTCGATTGATACAACGCTCTTTCAGAAAGGTCGTCATTATATCCCTTCAATGCCCTGCTTGCTGCCGCAAACATGGTAGCAGCTCTTAAATCAAGGCTGGGATCACGACTTGTAAATGCCCACATGTCATCCTTCACTCCGCTGGATTGACCATCAGCCGCTACTTCGTAAGGACCAAGTTCTGAATTATAAGGAAGTCCATCAGTTAGCGAAGCCGCATCGCCCAAGTGATGATAATTATAGAGAACAGAATTAGAGAGTGTCTGTGCCATGTGTCCTATAATTTCTGCTTGAGCTACCAAGTTCAGGATTCCATGTTCGATAAATTGTAATATATCTGGTATTCCATCTGGACGATGAAGAACAACATGACGTTGCTCTTGATCAACAAAAGTCTGGTCGCGCAAAGGTTTAAAAGACTCCCATGTGTGAACAAAATTCTGAACCACACTAATATTTGATGCAGTTTCAATATCAAAATCTCCCGCATCGAAGAAACCACCTACGTTTAATCCAGGGATCAGCTCCAGGGCTTTATATTTAGTATCAGTGGTTGGTCCTTGAAAATGAAGATCAAAATGATCTGTATTGGGTGGAGCTTGTAGATAACCTTCCTTAAATGGTTCTCCATGCCAGACTCTGTATCCTTCTTTTACAAACATATGGTTCATATGTATGGGAATCCATACGTCACTGGTAGCATCGGTAATTTTATCGTAAACGCTCTTGTCTATTATAAAATTGTTTGTTTTAAAATCGCCATATTGTATATAATAAATACCTGGTGTTGTAACTGAAGTAAAGTCGAATTTTACGTAGTTGTATTTATAATAATCACCCCATGGAGTAATTTTATCATTAAATACCTGGTTAACTTTCCCATCCTCACTTATTTTATATAAAGATGCTTTTGTAAGCGCTTTGTCTTTTTTATCTAATTCAATCACTGCAACCTTGGGTTGAGTAGGAAGATAGCCCACCTGAGAGAAGCCAATATTAGGCTCTCTTATCCAACCTTTAATGGCATTAGGTTCAACTGTCCAAGTCAAAACCTTGCCTGTTTTTCCTGCTGGGAGCAAACTGCGAACTACAAACCAGCCATTTTGTGCCAGCACACGGCCATCGAAAAGCATAAGGTCTGCATCCTTAGAGGTGATTTTTACCATACGTGAAGGTTCATCGGGTGCAAGAAGAAGGGTACGTCCTGTTTCAAGAGGAAGTACATCTATAAATTCGCCAGTGCCTCTGTCATCGTAAGTTTCATATCCCTTATATTGTTTCAGTTTTTCACTGTTGGGCCTCGCAATAGTGTTCCCTACTACATAGCGCGGAAAACGATTGATACGTTCATCCATCAAATAGGTCTTTGCCCAATATTGTGAGGGTAGAAA
>CAZJDS010000159.1:0-6263 GCA_964544795.1 uncultured Alkaliflexus sp.
ATGAGAATAGAATCTCACAAAGGTGAATGACTATTGATGCGAGTTCCATGTGGCACTAAAAAACAAATTATAGACACATGAAATGAGCATGAGGAAAGTTTCTCACAAAGGAGAATCGAAGATCAGCGCAGCTAATGATTATTCTGGCGAGTTCCATATGGCAAATGAAAAACAAATTATAATCATATGAAAAGGTTTAATTTATTTGTTCAAGAATTTAGTCGAAATGAGTTGTCGCTCTTCTATTTTATACCCATTTCTGTTTTATTAGTATCATTTATGGCTGCGTCGTGTGGCACTACAAAACCCAGTGCAGCCGCGAATCAAAAAGTGAAATTGATTAGCGACAAAGATAGCACTGAATACACTTTAATTGTTCTTGATGTAGGCTATGAATCGTATTTAGCTACTAAACCATCTGCTCATTTTTACTCCCAACAATATTATGAGAACTGGAATAGGCAATACGTAATGGAGTGGAACATTCGTCATCGAAATCCCTTGCGGTATGGTGGGTTTTATGAAACAGAAATTAATTACGACCCTATGGAAGATTATGGTTTGGAGCTGAATTATCGTCTCTATTATTACTTTCAGTTTATAAAAGATAGGTATGGCATTGTACTGGTAGCAAGAGGAAGGTAGGTTTATATAGGGTGTAGCATTCGTAAGTGCTGCCGAGGATGAAGTTCAAATTGACTTAAGAGAAGTAAATGAAAAGTTGATTTCTATCAACGAGCGAATTGAAATCAAGAGAAAGGAGCATAATAAATTTTTGAAGGAGTTAGGTATGCCTCCAATATAAAATGCTAACCCAATTTGTAAGCATATTGCCGAATCCCCATGTGCCAACGCTCAAACCAAAGCTTTGTCAAAGAGCTTGCAAAGTCGATCCGATTTGCACACAGGGCATTAGGGTTTGCCCGCACGCAAAAAATAAAATTAATTTGTACTTAGTGGATAGTTTAGTACAGATTGGAAATGACAATTGGAGTAGGCTAAACTATTGACTTACAGATATAAATTGATAAATACCAACATACGGAAACCGCTTACAAAAATAATTTCATAGTTTTTAATCATAGATATGTTTTCTTAAAAATTATAACTATCTTTAATTCAAAACTATATACTATGAAAAATATAAAGTCATTTTATCGATTTCATTATCTTTTTTTGGTAATGTTCTTTGTGTTTGGGTTTTTAACTCAAGCACAATCTATTCGATCTATACGTGGTATTATTTTGGACGAATCAAACAAAAAGCCGTTAGCTTTCGCAACAGTTGCCATTGAAGGAGGCAATGTAGCTACTGTAAGTAATTCTGAAGGAGCGTTTCTGCTGAAATTTTCAGAGGATTTGTTAAATAACGATTTGATTATTTCATTTATCGGCTATGAAAGAAGAGTTTATCCTTTGGCAAAACTGAAAGAAGGGGATAATCTGTTTTTTTTATCTCCCACATCTGTGAGTTTAAGTGAAGTGTCTGTTTTCCCATCTGATCCTAATCTTTTGATCAAAGCAATAATGTCTAGAAGAGATCAAAATTACGTTACTGAAAATATGCGTAATACAGCCTTCTATCGTGAGACCATCAAGAAAGGACGAAATTACGTTTCGCTTACGGAGGCTGTGGTAGATGTCTATAAACCTGGTTATAGTAGTTCGAGACCTGATCAAGTAAGCTTGGTTATTGGACGTAAAAGCACAGATTATGATAAGGTGGATACATTGGTATTCAAACTTCAAGGCGGTCCTTTATCGGCACTCATGTTGGACATTATGAAAGACCCATATTCGTTGTTCGATAACGAACAAATTGAATTGTATAGTTTCGAAATATCCACCATTGCAAAGATTGACGACAGACACCTTTATGTTCTTTCCTTCAAGCCTGTTAAAGGCACTTCTGAATCTCTCTTCTATGGTGATCTTTTTGTAGATATGACAAGTTTGGCAGTAACCTCTGCTTCCTTTAATATGGATGTTTCAAATAGAGCAGAAGCAACTCGTATGTTCATAAAAAAGAAACCTTTTCGGGCAGATGCTTACCCAACAAAAGCTTCTTATTTGGTTAACTATCGTGAAAATGAGGGTCTTTGGGATTTGGCTTATGTGCGTGCTGAGGTGAACTTCAAAATCAATTGGCGTAGAAGACTCTTTAATTCTAATTATTACACTTCTATTGAGATGGCGATAACAGATCGTATTTTGGAAGAGAAAAAACCATTTAAACCTTCTGATCGAATAAAGATGTCAGTAATTATGGAAGATGCGGTTGAAGGGTTTTCAGATGATAACTTCTGGGGCGACTACAATTTAATTGAGCCCGATCAGCCTATTGAGGATGCTATAAAGAGAATCCAAAAACAGCTAGAGAGATAAAGTGGTGATGAAATCAAAAATGCCATTGGAATTATTCCGATGGCATTTTTTAATTGATTAGTTAGAAATCTAGAAATCGTCATCTTCATCGAAATCATCTTCTAAAAAGCTCTCCAGATCATCTTCGTCGAAATCTTCCATATCTTCGTCTAAATCTTCATCAATATGAAAATCATCATCCAACGAAAGCTCATCATCATTCCAATCTTCTTCTTCCTCATCCATGAAGTCATCTAACTCTTCATCGAAATCTTCGTCTTCATCAAATTGACTTTTGAAGTTTCTTGCATTTAATAGGGTCTTTTTCATCTCAATTAAAATTATCTGTTTTGTTGTCATTTAGTAGAACTTACCAAAAGTAAAATCCCGTTTAATTATTTTACAATACCCACTCCTATCTATAATTCAGGAAGCCTGTTTTTTCGATAATTAGTGGTTGAGTTATTAGTTTGGGCGTTCCCAGAACTGTGTTCGGCTCTTTCTGATATCAGTGTTGTTCTTTAAAACGTTCTTTGTTTATGGGTTCAAATATATAGGAAACAATTAATTTGTTTGCATCCTAAAGCAAAAAAAATATTTTTTTTTGCTTTTAACATCGAATGAGTTCTTTTTTCTCAGATTTTTCTTTGTTTATTGTGGGCTTGATACGCAGGTGGACACTAATTGTTTCTATTAAATTGATAAATGAAGGATTTTCTTTTCTATAAAATGGAATAGTTATAAATTATTATTCGCATACGTTCTAATATATCCGTTACCCGAGCGATAACATGTTGGTAGTGTTGTTGTTGTCTTTGCATTTCTCTGTATATTCACAGTCAAGTTGGTTGCTAATAGATAATTTTAATAGTAGGTGGCTGTTTTTCCATTCAAATTAGTATATTTTTGTAGCTGTTTGTTTAAAAATGTAAGCAATGCCTTGTAAAACATTTTCATTGTTGCCATAATTTGTAAGAAAATTAAGCGTAGATCATTTGAAGAGATTTTATGATCTATTATTTTTTTTTGCGGTAGGATAAGACATTAATTTTATTGATGAAACCATCCTTTAATATGGCTTTATTTGATTGGTTTAGTGAAGAGAGGTATCGGATAATGTTTGTTTAGGCAAGTTCTAATCTTCTTTAATAAATAAATTAGAGTATATGAAACGAGCATGAGAATAGTTTCTTACAAAGGGAAATGACTATTGATGCGAGTTCCATATGGCAAATGAAAAACAAATTACAGATATATGAAACTAGGTGAAAAAATAAGGACGCTTCGTGAAGAGAAGAAATTTTCTTTGTCGGAGGTGGCTCAGAGAGTGCATCTTGAAGAGAAACAGCTCAGTGAAATAGAGAAGGGTGTGTTTAGTCCTTCTTTGGGTGTTTTAATTAAGTTAGCTCGTGTGTTGGGTGTTCGTTTGGGCACCTTTCTGGATGATGAGGTAAAACAAGGAGCGGTCATCACTCGAAATGGCGAAGCTTCAATATCTTCTAGTTATTCGAGTGCAGCCGTAATTCATAAAAACAACCTCTCTTTTTTTAGTTTAGCTCAAGAAAAGGCGGATCGGCACATGGAACCTTTTTTAGTGGAGATAAACCCTGGCTTTCCTTCTAACCCTTTGGCTTCTTCGCATGAAGGTGAAGAGTTTATTTTTGTAATGAAAGGGGCTATTAAAATTGAATATGGAAAAGAGAAATATGTGCTGAAGGAAGGTGACAGCATCTATCTAGACTCAATTGTGGATCATCAGATTTTTTCAGCCAACAATGAAAAAGCTCTGTTGTTGGCTGTTGTTTATCAACCTGTTTAAAGATTTTGGAGATGACTTTTTTATCAGATACGCTAGGTGGAATGCTTGAGAAATGGGCTATAAAAACCCCAAATAGCGACTTTGTTGTCTATCCCGACCGCGGACTTCGTTTTTCTTATGGAGACTTTAATCAAAGGGTGGATAAATTAGCAAAAGGGCTAATTCGGATTGGTGTGAAACCTGGTGATAAAGTAGGTATTTGGGCAAACAATGTCCCCGACTGGGTTACCTTCATGTTTGCTACGGCCAAAATGGGTGGAATTTTAGTAACCATTAACACCAACTATAAACTTTCTGAGCTTGAGTTTCTTGTGAAGGATGCAGATTTAAATACACTTTGTATTATTGACACCTATCGTGACAGTGATTATGTCTGCATGGTGAATGAGCTAATTCCTGAACTTAGAACAAGTGAAAGGGGCCATCTTAATTCTAAAAAGTTCCCTCTCTTAAAAAACCTTGTGTTCATCGGGCCTGAAAAGCATCGTGGCATGTATAATACGCCTGAATTATTACTTTTAGGCGATAATATTAAGGATGAGGTTTTGACAGATATCTCCTCAAAAGTGGATTGCCATGATGTTGTTAATATGCAATATACCTCCGGAACTACTGGTTTCCCCAAAGGAGTGATGTTATCTCATCATAATATCTTGAACAATGGGTATTTTGTGGGACAAAATATGCACTTTACAAATCTGGATCGGGTGATGACTCCTGTTCCTTTGTTTCACTGTTTTGGATGTGTATTATCTTTGTGTGCTGTGGTTTCTCACGGTGCAGCCGTCGTATTAACCGAAGATTTCGATCCTTTGCGTGTTTTGGCAGGTGTTGAAAAGGAGAGATGCACTGCCATATATGGTGTCCCTACTATGTTTATCTCTTTATTGAATCATCCTATGTTCAGTATGTTTAATCTCTTATCGTTGCGCACGGGAATTATGGCTGGTTCGTTATGTCCTGTAGAAATTATGAAGGAGGTGATGACAAAAATGCATGCGAAAGATATTATTATTGTTTATGGATTAACAGAATCTTCGCCTGGAATGACCACTACGCGCGTTTTTGATTCTCCTGAAGTACGTGCCACCACTGTGGGAACAAACTTGCCTGGCGTTGAAATTAAAATTATTGATCCAGACACTGGTTTGGAATGTGGAGTAGAGAAGCAAGGTGAAATTTGTTGTCGCGGATTCAATGTTATGAAAGGGTACTACAACAATCCAGAAGCTACTGCTAAAGCTATTGATAAGGACGGATGGCTTCATTCGGGCGACTTGGCTATAAAAACTGAAGACGGATTCTATCGTATTACAGGTAGAATCAAAGATATGATTATACGAGGAGGGGAGAATGTTTATCCACGTGAGATAGAGAATTTTATTTATAAGATTCCTCAGGTTGAGGTGGTTGAAGTAGTTGGAATTTCTGATGAAAAATATGGCGAAGTTGTAGGTGCTTTTATTAAATTAAAAGATGGAAAAGAGATCTCTCAAGAAGAAGTTCAAGAGTTTTGTCGAGGACAGATTGCTCGTTATAAAATTCCTAAGCACGTTTTTTTTGTGGATGATTTTCCGAAAACGGCCAGTGGGAAAGTACAAAAATATAAATTACGAGAGATGGCTGTTGAGCTTATTGAGAAGGAAGAAACTAACGGATAAAAGTTTGGTTTGACTTTTAAATTCAATGGGTTGCTTGATTGACAAACTATTTGGGTTAAAATAAAAGGGGAGATTTATAAAATGAGTGTAAATCAAATTATTTAAAATGTATATCCGTTTTTATACCTAACTTTTAGATAATAACATGAAAATCAATTGTTTGACCCCGCCCCTAAAGGGAGCAATTGATTTTCTTCACTCCCTTTAGGGATGGGGTAAATGAAGAAAATAAAGTTTTATTTTAGGTGCAAAAACGGATAATCAATTATTTAATTATTCGCCAAAAATATTAAAGTTAGCTCTAACTTTCCTTCATCGGACAGATAAGATACGAACTATGAAACAAGCATGGGAATTGGCTCTCATTATAATACTCCCCATATTCTGGACAGCAAGTTAAGTTGAAAAAACATAACTTT
>CAZJDS010000160.1:0-6247 GCA_964544795.1 uncultured Alkaliflexus sp.
CCTTTAAAGCCGATAAGTTGTAAAAAACTTATCGGCTTTTTTTGTGCGGTGAAGTTGAAAAGGGAGGGAGTAGGTGAAAGTGTGCTTTGTATGGTTGCAATTAAGTATATTTTATCTTATAATACTCATAAATTATATCAATGCTTTAAATAGATTTCGAAATCAATATCTTTAAAACTTTTTCAATTAAAACAATAGATGTGAAAGTATTTCTTACAACATTCAATGCAAAATATATTCATACATCTCTTGCCCTTCGGTTGTTATATGTGGTTAACAAGGATAAACATGACATTTCATTTGAAGAGTTTACTCTGCGGGAAACACCTCAAGTTGTTGCAGAGTCGATTGCTGCACATAGCCCAGAAGTAGTTGGAATAAGCGTTTATATTTGGAATGTAGAGTTGAGCAAGGAGTTAGCGCATCATCTGAAAAGAATAAATCCGAATATAATAATCATCATAGGTGGCCCTGAAGTTAGTTACGACCAAAAATATTTTTTAGATAGTTGGGAGATAGATTTTGTTGTGAGTGGCGAAGGAGAGTTTGTTTTGGGTGAACTATTAAATGCCATTGAAAATGGATTGTCTAAAGATATACCGAGTGTATCTTCTCATGAAAAAGTATCACACACATCAGCAAGAGTTGATCTAAATGAGTTAGAGAAATATTCCTCTCCTTATACATTAGATGTGGACAAGAAAAGCTTAAAAAACCGAATTGTTTATTTTGAAACTTCTCGTGGCTGTCCATACCAGTGTCAATACTGCTTATCCTCGCTTGAAAAAGGAGTGCGTTTTTTTCCTCAAAGTTATATCGAGAGCAATCTTGATTATTTAATTCAAAGTGAAGTAAAACTTATAAAATTTCTTGATCGCACTTTCAACTTGAATAAGAAGCATACAGATTTTGTTTTTGAATTTTTGTTGAGAAATTATCGCCAAAAGCTGAGTGTCCAATTTGAGATATATGCCGACTTACTTAGTGTTGAGATGATTAATTTCCTAAATACAAATATACCTAAAGACTATTTTAGATTTGAAATTGGAATACAGTCTACTTATGAGCCTTCTAATTTAGCCGTTAAGCGAAAGCAAGATTTTGAATTGATAGCTACTAATGTGAAACAGTTGATTGAAGGTGATGTTATTGACTTGCATTTAGATTTGATTGCTGGCTTGCCCTTAGAGGGGTACGACAGGTTTGTCCAATCTTTCAATGATGTTTTTCATTTAGGTGCAAAAGAAGTACAATTAGGTTTCTTAAAAATGTTGCGAGGAACTGCATTAAGAAGAAATGCATTTTTATATGATTATTGTTTCGATGAAAATGCCCCTTATGAAGTGATTAGTAATAGGTATATTTCAAAAGAAGAATTAGATAGAATAAGAGATGTAGAATTTACACTTGACAAATTATGGAATAGTGGTCGTTTTAATCGAACAATGCAAAGAGTTATACAGAACGAATATAATCTGAAGTACTTTCAGCTATTTGATGAGATTGCACAATTCTTTACGAAGATTCAATTTCCAAGAGTCGGCTATAATTTAGAAGAGCTTTTCTTTAGTTTTAATAGTTTTTTAGTTTCGAAAAACATTGATGCATCAGACACTCTGCGTGATGATTATTATTCTTGTTTTGCTATTCGTCCATTTGGCTATTGGAATAACGAGATGGATAAACGAGAACGGAAGAGATTGATTTATACCATTGGTCAAAATAGAAAATTTTTAGAAGAAAATAATTTGACGCGTAAAATTATTGAAAAACAGACAACTATCAATCCGCTTTCCCAGAATAGATACCTATTGACAATATTTTCTGGTGAAAAAGAGAATGAACTATTTCAATTAGAGTATGAGTTTTGAAGGGTTCAGACTATAGCTTCGAATTACTTATATCTCCAGTTAGCGATAATCGCTTACTTACTTTTTGGGACAACCGACAAAACCCCAAGAAACTCAAATATTAATCCCCACGCACAAGACCCAGAATTGGAGCGAGACGTAAATCCCTGACACTTTGAACAAACAAGCATGGTCAGGAAAAGCGGTGATCGTCATCGCCAGTTAGCAAAAAAACACACCAAACCATCTGGCGCTTGTTTTTAAGAAGTAGTTCTATAGGGTATGAATAATTCCGAAAGTAAATATTGCAAATATCTATTATTTATCACTTTGATGATAATATATTTGAATTCCAGCGCATTCAGAATGAATGTCGTCAAAATAGTGAGGTGCTGTTAATTCTATTTTAACTTTCATAGTATTTTGAATTACAAATAGCTGCGTAGGTTTAAAGTCGTTTGCAGCATTGTCAAATAGTATCATTTTATTTTCATCATCTGCTATAATTCTTAGATGAATATCTCCTATTTTCTTTTTCCCACAAACTGAAACAAAGTATTCTCGGTCTCCAAAAAAAGTTTGGTTGATAATTAACTTACGCCCTTTGCGAACAGACAATGATCGAGATAAGGAATTTTTCGTAAAATACTTAGGTGCTTCTTCACATCTTTTTTCAAATCCACTACAGTTCTGTGCATGACTATTGGACATGAATCCTATAGTCAAAAATAAAAAGCTTGTTGAGAAGAGATATTTGAAGAAATTTCTAATCATAAAATTATCATTAGTCAAAAAAACAAATATGTGTCTTTTTTAATTACTGAAATATAGAAATAACGAAGGAGATTGTCTATTTATTAATAGGTTAATTGCAAGAAATATTGAGTAGATAAGCTATTTGACCCACTTTGATCTTAGTTTGTTCACCTCTTCATGTATTTTTGTAATGGGAGGAAGCGATTGAGTTTCTGGAACGGGTACGATTCCGATAAGAACAGCGCCATCCTCTCGTGTTGAAGAGCTGGTAACTGTGTTATGTTGAATAAATTCATTAAAGGCTTCTGTTAAAGGGGTGATATCCTTTATTATACTGCTTTTAACGGTGGGGGACAGATATCTTTCAAACATTTTATGAAGTTGATCCATAATCATTTTTTGATCCCAAACTCTTTTTATGAATTCATCTTCCATAATTTTTGTGCCGTTAGAATTTAAAGCTAAATGTAAACTTTCTATAAATCCTCCTGCTGAAATGATGGCATATTCTCCAAATCGGCCTGTTTCATGTAGGTTGCCAATAATTGTCAGATAGACTTCATCGTACAAGATATTTAATGAATCCATTCGGTTCATATTCTTGATAATCCTTTGCCCTAAAGCTTCTACCTCGGATGGGAAAATGTTAAGATTTTTCCCCAGATCTTCCACTACTTCAAAATAGCTTAATGATGTTGCAGACTGGTTATATGTAATGGTATAAGCCATGTCTGCCATGTAAAAGCCAAGTGCTAATAGTTTTTCAGTACTGGTTCTGTAGTCGCTTTTCTTTTTTTCATCACTAATTATATTGGGGGTGTATTGAATTTCATTATTGTGGATATAACTTAAAATCTCATCGGGTGATGGAATAGAATAGAATTCGACTAACATCTCTTCTTCTGGAGGAGATGTCACTCCAAATACTCTTTCAGAGTGTATAGTGGGTGAAATACTGAATAGAAGTATTAATATGCAAAAGGAACGGGATATTTTGCTCATTCTTATATTTTTGATAATATTCATACCTGATTCTTATAGTTTGTTCTTTTACCTATTTTCTTACCTATTTGTTTCATAATAAATATTAATAGATCTCAATAGAATACATTTATTTACTTTTCTTCCCTTTGTGCTTTTGTAAAAAGATCAAAAGAGAGCTCTACACCCTTTCCTAAAGTGCTGTTTTTTATTGATATCTCACCGAAGTGGATTTCTGCTATTAGTTTGGAAATATGTAGTGATTGATTGAAAGGAGAAAAAGCATCGAAGAAATAATCTGTTTCTCTATTTGAAAGAGGTTCACTATTATCTTTGAAGAGAATATAAACCTGCTGAGATTTTTTTTTGGTTTCGATAATAAGTTGTGAGCCGCCTATGTTTCGTTCTATAAAGAAATCGATGATATTTACAAGAGCTGCCATAATTAATTTAGATTCGCCAAGAATATGGATAGGTTCATGATTGGTTCTGTTTTCAATTTTGAATTGCTTTCGCCTGATTTTATCATCTAATTTTAACATGGAAAATCCGATAAACTTATTTATTTCGATTCTTTCGAGAGTTAAACTTTCTCCCTTTGATTGTAGTTTTGTAATTCGTAATGCTGATTCTACTGCTAATTCTACTTTTGATAAGGATTGATCGATGCGATCAATGAGTTGCGCTACTTTTTTGGAATCAACTTTATATTTAATTACTTGAAGATTTCCAATAATGTCATTTAATGATCCTGCAATTCCAGTACCCAATATATTTAGGAAATGTTGTTTGGATTCTTCTAAAAACTTTAGCTCTTCGTTTCTGTCTCTTAAATTGAGGTTTGTTTTTGTTAGCTGTTCGTTGGCTTCTAAGAGCTTTTGTGTTTTATCTTCTACCAAGCGCTCTAAATCAAGGTTGGACTCTTTTAACAATGTTCTACTTCTCTTTAATTCTACTTGATTTTTAATACGAATTAAAAGTTCTTTGGTGTCAAATGGCTTTGTGATGTAATCGGCTCCACCTATTTCAAATCCTTTGACGATACTTTCTCGATCTGCCTTTGCGGTTAAAAATATGATGGGGATTTCTTGAAACGATGGGCTGGATTTTATGATACGACACACTTCAAATCCGTCTTTATCAGGCATCATGATATCTAAAAGAACTACATCAAAGGATTCGGATTCCAACCAAGTAAGCCCTTTGGATCCGTCAAGTGCAAACTCGCATACAAATCCCGCTTGTTCTAATATTGAGACCGCCACTTGAATATTCTTAGGACTGTCGTCTATGATTAACACTCTACCTTCAGTTATATTATGCATGTTATTGATATCTTATTTTTTAAGAAGAATTTCAAATTCTTGAATGGTCTTCGAGAGTTCTTCAACATCAAAAGATTGAATGGTCTTCTCAAGTTTATAGGCCGTATCTTCTAAAATAGATTTATATTCACTATTCTTAATACTCCGGAGTGTTTGAGCAATAATTGGCACTTTTTTAAAGGATGGTTTTATTTTAAAATCAATCCATAGTTTTTTTTCTGATTCTGAGAAGATAAGATAGTTGGTTTTCAAATCTTTAGTTTTTGCCTGATCTATAACTTTATTTTTATTGTTTTCATCCTCAGGATTGTGTATTAATTTTCGGTCATGAATTGTAAGGTTGGGAATTGTTACTGTAAAGGTGCTTCCTATATTTGGAGTGCTTTCTAAATTTATGTCACCGTTCATAAGTTTCACCAACGATCTTACAATTCCTAATCCCAGACCCGTTCCGCCATACTGTCTATTGTCCAGATCTCCTTGTTGTGAAAAATCTTCAAATATTTTCTCTCTTGCTTCTTTTCTTATGCCGATGCCTGTGTCTTCAACAATAAATATTAGGGAAACTTCCTTTTTTCCGGTTTTAATGCTTTTGATTGTAAATTTAACACTCCCTATGTTTGTGAACTTTACTGCATTGGCTATTAAGTTGGTGAGGATTTGTCGTATCTGAACCTGATCCAGTAGAATTGAGAGAGGAATTCCTTCCTGAAAATTAGTTATTAATTTGAGTTGTTTTTCATCTACCACTTGCGTGAAAAGTTCGCAGGTTTCCTTGGCCAAATCAATAATATTGACTGGAGTTAAATGAAGAGTCATTTTACCCGCTTCAATTTTGGAATAGTCTAAAATATCGTTGATAAGATTGAGAAGATTTATTCCACTTTTCTTGATACTGTTGAGATAATCCAACTGCATTGAGTTGGTAGAATTGCCGATGAGCAGATCGGCAAATCCTATGATCGCATTAAGAGGGGTGCGAAACTCATGACTTATTCGGGCTAAAAAGGCACTTTTTGCTTTGTTGGCTTCTACGGCTACTTCGCGCGATTGCAGAATTTGCTCGTTGAGATGAACCATATCTGTAATATCCATTGCTACACCCATGAAACGATCTACAACTCCACTTTCAGAGAGTGAAACTATTTTTCCCGTAGTCATGAACCATCTGAAAGATTCGTCTTTTGCTCTTATGCGAATGTTGATCTTAAAACTTGAACTATTGCTGTACCGGTGTTCCTTAATGGTTCTGGTTAATGCAACATAATCCTCTGGATGCATCAGGCGAATTAGATCTTTTATGTAGAGATGCTTATTATTAACATATAATTGCCT
>CAZJDS010000161.1:0-6186 GCA_964544795.1 uncultured Alkaliflexus sp.
CATCTTGAGCATTACGCACAAATGAATGCGCAATAAAATCGATATCATTTTCAATAGCATAGTCAATATTTAGAAGATCTTTTTGTGTAAGCGAAGGCAAATTGATTCTTACACCAGGCACATTAACACTTTTCCTGCTTCCTAAAACTCCATTGTTAAGCACCTCGCAAATTAGATCATTCCCCTTCCTGTCTTTTACTAAAAGAGCGATTTCTCCATCATCAAACAAAATATGACTTCCGATACTAACATCCTCAGCCATTTTTTCATAAGAAACACAAATACGATCCTTTGTGGATTTCTCAGAAGGAGAACCCGTAATTACAATAGATTGTCCCGATGAAAGAGTAATATTATCATCACTAACTGTTGTGCGTATTTCAGGACCTTTGGTATCAATTAAAAAAGCTATGGTATCTGAAACCTGCCTCACATTATTAACAATTCTATCCAATCCTTCATAATCCAAATGTGCTGTGTTCATACGAACCACATTCATGCCTGCTTTAAACAGGTCTCGCACAAAATCAACCTCACATCGCTGATCCGAAATGGTCGCAACAATTTTGGTATATTTATTCATATGTCTGTAATTTGTTATTTATTTGCCATATGGAACTCGCCAGAATAATCATCCTCCTTTGTGAGAAACTATTCTCATGCTCGTTTCATATTTGTAAATTGTTTTTTTAATTGTTCTAATAAAACTTCCCTTAGATAAACATTTTCCATTTAAGGGTCTGTTCTCTTAGTCTGTTTTATTTATTAAAAATTGTTGATTAAATTGTAAGCTATTGTAAAATATTCAAAAGAGCTTCTATTCCCAACCTGTAAGAATCCAAACCAAAGCCTCCTATTACACCCCTTACAACAGGCGACAAGAAAGAATGTTGACGATAACTCTCCCTTTTAAAAACGTTGGAAAGATGAACTTCAATACAAGGAGCAGATAATGAGCGAACTGCATCTGAAATTGCTAAGGAGGTATGTGTATAAGCACCAGCATTTATTATAATCCCATCACTTATTGATCCGTGATTCTGAATCAGATCTATCAATTCGCCCTCGCTATTGGATTGATGATAATATATATCTAAAGCTGGAAATAGTGTTTGAAGTTTTTTTAAATATTCTTCAAACGATTCATGACCATAAATATCTGGTTCTCGAGTTCCCAATAAATTCAAATTAGGACCATTGATTATCAATATTTTCATAAAAAAGAGAGTATTTATGCCAACAAAAGTAAAACAAGAAGTTCATATAAAAAAATCAGATGTATATTTAAAGTAGCGTAGCTTATTATTGCCATTGGATGAAAAAAAGCGTACTTTAACAGCCTCAAATATTTATTTGAAAATCCCCCATCAACAAATACAATAATTATCATTATTATGAATTGGGAACAAGAAATAAGTGCATTTAAGAACTATCTCAAATTAGAGAGGGGTTTATCAGATAATTCGATTCATGCTTATGTTACCGATCTATACAAATTGGTGCAATTTTTAAAAGATCAAGGAGATGAGCTTTCGCCAGACAGTGTAACCCTTCAACATCTGAAGGATTTAATGGGAAGCATCAATAACCGTGGGATTAGTCCACGAACCCAGGCTCGAATAATAAGTGGAATCAAATCTTTCTACAAATTTCTATTAATTGAAGAAAAAATAGATAGAGACCCTACTGCTCTATTAGAAGCTCCTAAAGTTGGAAGAAAACTCCCTGAAATTTTATCGGTAGAAGAGATCGATACAATCATTAATTCAATAGATATTAAGAAACCTGAAGGACAAAGGAACAAAGCCATATTAGAAACTCTTTACAGTTGTGGATTAAGAGTATCTGAATTGATAGATTTGAAAATATCTAATCTGTTTTTCGAATCAGGTTTTATTAAAGTAGAAGGAAAAGGTAGTAAAGAGCGTTTGGTCCCCATAAGTAACAAAGCCATTAAAGAAATTAATCTTTACCTTAGCGAATATCGTAGAATCTTAAATATTCATCCTGAACATGAAGATGTTTTGTTTCTTAACCGTCGTGGTAAGAAACTATCAAGGGTCATGATTTTTACCATTATTAAAAATATTGCCCGTGAATTAAATTTAGAAAAAAATATTAGTCCTCATACTTTTCGACACTCTTTTGCAACACACCTTATCGATGGAGGTGCTAACCTTAGAGCAGTTCAAGAGATGCTGGGGCATGAGTCTATTATTACAACTGAAATATATACCCATTTAGATAAAGAGTATTTGAAAGATACAATTATTCATTATCATCCGAGGTCGTAAAATGAATAGTAAAGTGATATTCATTCTTAAAATTTCCTACCTATTTTTTAAAGGAAATAACAACTTCTAAACCTTCCCAATTTCATTTTATAAACAGAAATTTCAATTAACTGATTTGATCACTATATTTGTGAGCAAATTATCTTAATAATTAAACTGCTGTTTCATAAAACAGAAGAAATTTGAGTAAGATTTTTTTGATTACATCTGAAAACCGCAGAATTTAGCATGACAAAAAGAAATTCGAGGAAACTGAAATATCTTATTCTTTAACAAAAGTTAAATATTAAAGGTTAGACAAATATTCATTAAAGAAATATTTCTCTAATGAATAACTTTTATACCTTTGTACATATTTTATAAAAATAGCTGAAAACTAAGGAGACAATAAACAAATCAATAATAAATTTTTACACAATAATTATAAACATTTTTTTTATGGCAAATTTGGATTTAAGTAAGTATGGCATTACCGATGTAAAAGAGATTGTACACAACCCATCTTACGATCTTCTTTTTAAAGAAGAGACAAACCCAGCATTACAGGGGTATGAAAAGGGACAAGTGACTGAACTTGGTGCGGTTAACGTAATGACTGGTGAGTTTACTGGTCGTTCACCCAAGGACAAGTTTATTGTAAAAGACGACGTCACTAAAGATACTATTTGGTGGACATCTGATCATGCGAAAAATGACAATAAACCAACCACTCCAGAAGTGTGGAAAGAGTTGAAAGAACTCACCGCCAAACAACTTTCAGGAAAGAAGCTGTATGTGGTAGACGTTTTCTGCGGCGCCAACGAGAACTCTCGTTTAAAAGTTCGCTTCATCATGGAAGTGGCCTGGCAGGCACACTTTGTTACCAACATGTTTATTCGTCCAACAAAAGAAGAGTTAGCCAACTTTGGTGAGCCTGATTTTGTATCAATGAACGCTTCTAAAACAACCAACCCTAATTGGAAAGCTCAAGGTTTAAATTCAGAGGTCTATACTGTTTTTAACCTTACAGAAAAAATGCACGTAGTTGGCGGAAGCTGGTATGGAGGTGAGATGAAAAAAGGTTTGTTCGCTATGATGAACTACTATTTGCCTCTTAACGGAATTGCTTCTATGCACTGTTCAGCCAACGAAGGCAAAAATGGCGATGTAGCTATCTTCTTCGGTCTATCAGGTACTGGTAAAACTACATTATCAACCGATCCTAATCGCAAATTAATTGGTGACGATGAGCACGGTTGGGATAACGATGGCGTATTTAACTTTGAAGGTGGTTGCTATGCAAAAACCATTAATTTGGATAAAGAGTCTGAGCCAGAAATTTATGCAGCAATTAAACGTGATGCTCTTTTAGAGAACGTTACTGTTGATAAAGATGGGAAAATTGATTTCACTGACAACTCAGTTACTGAAAACACACGTGTTTCTTACCCAATCTACCATATCGAAAACATTGTTAAGCCTGTATCAAAAGCAGGACATGCAAATAAAGTTATCTTTTTAACTGCCGATGCTTTTGGTGTTATGCCTCCTGTTTCTAAATTAACTCCAGACCAAACTCAATATCACTTCTTATCAGGATTTACTGCAAAGTTAGCTGGAACAGAGCGTGGTGTTACTTCACCTCAACCTACTTTTTCAGCCTGTTTTGGAGCTGCTTTCTTATCATTGCACCCAACAAAATATGGTGAAGAGTTGGTGAAAAAGATGGAAGAGCACGGTGCTGAAGCTTATTTGGTAAACACAGGATGGAATGGATCTGGAAAACGCATCTCTATTAAAGATACTCGTGGCATCATCGATGCAATTTTAGATGGTTCTATAGAGAAATCTGAAACAAAAATGATTCCTTACTTTAATTTAGAAGTTCCAACATCATTGCCAGGTGTGGATTCAAAAATTTTAGATCCACGTGATACTTATGCTGATGCAAAAGAGTGGGAAGAGAAAGCAAAAGACCTTGCTGGACGTTTCATCAAAAACTTTGAGAAATATACAGACAATGCAGAAGGTAAAGCCCTTGTTGCAGCTGGTCCACAATTGTAATTTCAATTGAAGAGTGCTATTTAAATAAAAAAAAATCCGCTTTTAAAATTAAAAGCGGATTTTTTTATTCTATCATTTCTCGTCAAAAGAATTAGAAATAAAGTTCACTACTGTTCTTTGATCATCTTTTGACGCCTTTTCTCTAAGAACTCTTCCACATCTTTGGGGGTTGTTTTCCATCGTTCATGCATCCATACCCATTGGGTAGGGTGTTCCGTTATAATGTTAGAAATAGTATTCGCATAAAGACGAGTGTTTTCTATAAGATCCTGCTCATAATTTCCTGTGTCAATAAGATCCAACGAAGGCAAAATCTTAAAAAGATGACGCTGGTCTGGTTGGCGAATCATAAACATAGGAACCACTGGAGATTTACTTTCTAATGCCAATCGTGCCGCACCTAAAGGCGTATAAGCACTTTTTCCCAAAAAATCAACAAAAACACCTGGCACTGTAGTATCCTGATCTATCATTATAATCAGGCACTCTCCCTGTTTCAAAGCTTCTATTAATTGAGGATAAGCTTTTCCTCTTCCAACATTCTTCATTCCTCGCTTCTGTCGTGCCTGTACAATAAGCTTATCAATCCTTGGATTAGGCATTGGACGACTCAACGCAGTGGTATTATACCCCATTACAGGAGGAAGAATAGCAGAGAACTCCCAAGACCCCGTATGACTCATAAGGCAAAGAACCCCAACATTTTTATCATAAGCTTCTTTTAAATTCTCTTCCCCTTCAATATCGATAATTTTTGAAAAATCTTCTCGCTGAGTATAATGCAAAGTGCGTACATATTCTCCGAAATTCATTCCCTGATGTTGAAATACTTCACGAGCCATCTGATAGATCTCTTTTTCAGTTTTATCATTGCCATAAATGAGAGATAGATTTTTGATGGTCTTCTTTCGTTCACTCTTTACCAATTTAAAGGCAATATCACCCAGTCCAGAAGTCATTTTCAGAATCCAACGAATTGGTAAAAACCGTATTAATAAAATAAAGAATCGTATCAAAAAAACAAGGATGGGATATTTAATACCTCTGCGAATCTTTTTCCATGAAATACTCATAATTTATAGCTCTTTTTGGTCAATAAATAATTAGCTGAACAAAATCTATTTTTTTACACACTGAATCAGTGCTCCTTTTAAACGGGGATACGAAAACTCAAATCTTGCAGCTAACAATCTATGAGGTATAACTTGTTGCCCTTTGGTGACAACTTGAGCCCCTTCACCAAATGTCATTTTTAAAAACCATTCAGGAACTCGCAAAAAGACAGGCCGTTTTAAGATGGAACCCAAGGTCATGGTAAAGGTATAGTTCCTAACAATTTGCGGTGCCACTAAATTATAGATTCCTTTAGATCTGGGATGAGTAAAAGACCACATAAAGGCTTTAACAACATCATCTATATGCACCCATGGAAAATACTGTTTACCAGATCCCATTACAGCACCTACTCCAAATTTAAATGGAAATAACATCTGTTTAAGTGCTCCACCCTCAGGTGAAAGCACAACGCCCAATCGAAAAATAATAGGTCGTATTTTAGTCTCATTCAACTTAAATGTCTCTTTTTCCCAAAACCGACAAACATCGGATAAAAAATCTTTGGCATAATTTAATGAAAACTCATCATGAACTTCAATTTGATCATAAATACCCACTGCAGAAGCAGAAATAAAAATATTAGGCGGGTTTTCCATCTTTTTAACGGTAGAAACAAGCAAACGCGTAATTTGAACTCTACTGGACAAAATGCACTGCTTTTTACGGGGAGTCCATCTTCCCATGATGGGTGAACCGGCGAGATTAACCACTACATCCACATCTTGAAGACGTT
>CAZJDS010000162.1:0-6165 GCA_964544795.1 uncultured Alkaliflexus sp.
ATTTCATGTATTTCATTTTTTCGGAGAATATTATCTATCTGACCACCAGAAAAAACAAACTCTTCCGCCAATAACTTACACTCTTCAATAGATAAGAAAGGCAGTTTCGCATTCCATATTTTTGCTCTGATTGAAACGTCAGGTTTTTGAAATAGAATCTTGAACAAAAATCGTCTTTCAAATGCAGAGTCAAGGTTTTCTGCAAGATTGGTCGTTGCAATCAAAATTCCTTCAAAATTCTCTAACTCTTCTAAGATAATATTTTGTATTACATTTTCTGTTTGAGCAACGTTAGAGTTGCCCACATCTCTTCTTTTTGAAATGATTGCATCAGCTTCATTGAATAGTAATATTGGCACTCGTTCACACTCTTGGGCAAATGATTTATAGTCTGTAAAAATCCGCTTTATTATCTTCTCGCTCTCTCCGAACCACATTGATTTCGATTGGCTTATTTCTACTCGTACCAGCTCTCTATTGGTTTCTTTTGCAATTTGTTTTACAATCTCCGTTTTCCCAGTTCCTGGAGCACCATGCAGCAGTGCAGTTACTCCTTTAGGCAAGTCTATTTCTGTCAGGCGTTTCTGTGCTTCTTTGAATTTCGAATCCTTCAACAAATCTTTCAGTAAAAAAACTTGCTTCATTTCTGACTTACTAAAAATCAACTCCCGAAAAGGAATTTCTGATGGGGAGATAATATTATCTTTCTTCTCACTATTACCAGTAATGTTAATGTCAAACTGTTTCAAAAACTTACTAGAATAATCTGTCAATTTAATTTCCGCATCATCTAAAAAAGAGGCTCCAACAATTTCAACTAAATTGTTCTTTATAAGCAGATTATCTCCCGATATAAGTTCCTGCATCTGTTTTATTCTGGCTGTTTCATTATCATAAATAATTTTTAACGACCTGGCCACATAAGAAGTTTTTTTGCCAGAAATTGCGCTCCAAATTAAATAGAGATATAGAAACATATCAACATATTCTAATTTTAAGAGATCGATCTTTTTGATTAATGGAATATGTAAATTAACCGATAACAACTTACCTGATTGCGCGAGTAATATAAAGGTGGAGATTTCATTGTCATCACGCTGTTCTCCAAGAGTATAAATCTTTTCAAGCAATTCAAATATGTCATTAACCTTGTCATTTTGAATTTCTGGCATAGGTTTATTTTGTAAAATTGCCTCTGTAATTTTTTCGTTAATTATAAATTGGTCATTTGCCCCAGAAACTTTTGCCTTATGTCTTGATTTTTTCTTACTAAAAATACCAGAAGAGTCTAAGTAATCAATATCATCGTGATATTGAAGTATTTTCATCGGATTACAATTAAAGTAATCAATTAAGTCACTTAAGTCAACGGTATCTCCTTTGTAATTTAAAGCAAATACCAATGCGACAAGAAGTGATTGACTTTTGGTTGTACCAAAGTACTCTGAAAGTAACGACAATTCAGCTTCGCTTTTTATAAAAAAAGAATCCTCAAGCTTACACCCTTTTGCCTCTTCGTATAATCTTCCGATGCTATCTAAAACTTGAAACTTAATACTTTTCCCCATATCCTATGTTTTTAAACAAAGATACGGGAGGGGTGCGACAAGACGTGTCGCAGGCGTAGTCTTTTCTTTTTTAATTTTACTTATTTGTTGAAATATAAAATAAAAACCTTATCTAATACTACCTAAATATTTCTTTTCATACACAACTAAAGAACCTACTTCATTATCTCTTGCCCCCTCATCCTCACCCTATTAGTCTGCATCATCCTTCGAGCACCTTCAAAGCGAGATGTAATTGTTTTTCAAAAACATCTTTCGGATTGTCTTTTGAATCACCTCGCAGTTCTATTTCTTCATGGTTATGAAGATCTACCACACTAAATTTTTTTTCGAAAGTTTTAGAAGTCCCTTTTTCAAAATAATGATTACTAAAAAGATTGAGATCGTCTTTATATATTTGAATCCAAACCTTATTGTTGCCTTCTGAGATACCTATTTTATAAACTACTCTATCTAATTTAAAATCTTCAACATAATAAGTAAATGGGCCAATTTTTTCAAAAGCAAGAGTGTTTTGCATACTGAGCGCCTTATCTTTATATGCTTTGGCAATTCCATAAATAATGTTCAATAATTGCTCCTCTATCCTTTTATATGTCTGAACAAGTTCTTTTACCTCTTCTTGATGATCTAATACTAGCTTTTCCATTTTTTTTTGAATATTTAATGTTTGATTCCATCCAAATTTTGTTTTTAAGTGCGATTGAAATTGTCTTAAAAACCAAGTTACATTATCAGCTTCACAGACACCTAACCACCTGGTGATTAGATCGGAAACATCTGTTTTATAACTAATCTGCTTTAATTTATTCTCACTTTCTAACTTCTCCTTTAATTCACTACTAATGCTATGTGGATTAGGATCTGCTTTATAAGGTGTTAAATAAAATAACAGGTATTTCCCCTTCGATTTTTCTTCTAAATATTCTGAATAATCCTTTAGTTGGTTTAGTTGATCTTTAGCCCAAATCTTATTTTCTATGGCAAGAACAAAGTCTCTTATTTCAATATATAAATCAATTCTACGGTCATTATCAATGCGATGTTCAGGAAGGACTTTGATATCTTTAATAATATCTTCCTGGTCTAAAAGAGAAAGAATCTCCCCTTTAAACAAAAGAGAATTAACCTGTTCTTCACTTAAAAGAGATACAAACTCATATAAGAAGGCTTTCCCCTGACCATGACTTTCTTTAGGGTTGAGAAAAAAGGCAAATATTTCCGAAGTCTTATTTTCGCCAACTTTAAAAAAGTTAAGCACATTAAAATCGAATGCTAATCTAGAATTATAAGCCTCTTTAAATTCTTTATGTGCATCAATAATTGACTTAACTGTAACAAGTAGCTTCTTGATTTCCATATAATATCTATTTTTAAATTCATACTAAATCTACTCAATATTACTCAATTCTTAGTTTAGTAAATTAAACCTATTCTCTAAAGCCTTTTGATATTTATCATCTACTAACTCAACCATTCCTATAATTGATTCATACTTATCATTTTCCAAAGTGTCTCCAGTAAATAATTCAACAGTAAAAGATTCTTTAAGTGTATTTCCTAAAAACTCATTAAAAAAATCATAGCCAATATAATATCCCTTATTATCAACAGAACATCTTAAAATTACTTTTTAAAACTTTATGCCAGTGCCAGAAAATTAACGCTCATATTTTAATAACGTCTCCAAGTGTCAGACCTTCAATTTCTAACATTCTTATTAGTTCTGATGTACCTATGTAAACATACCATTTGTGAACTTTATCCCCCTCAGACCATTTGATATGCTACATTCCATCACATTTAAGTTCAAAATTTGTGATTTTTTTCCATTTTCATAGTTTGCGATTTTAAGATTTAAATTTCCTTATTTCAAGTCTAAGTTAAATGTTGGGTACGCCAAACTATGCCATGGTGTTTTTTGTCGTATAAAATATTTTTAAAGTTTTAGAACAGCCAAAATATCAATCCTTGAAAAGGATAAAAAGTGTTAATCTTCTTACAGTTAATTCATATAATCGTTAGTCACGGGTATTGTTGCATAGATAGACTTTAAGATTTTTTTGTTTATGTATTTATACCAGTCAAAAAGAACCTTGCTCGATTGAATAAAACGACTTTTAGCTGGTTGCTTAATTAGTAAAAAACAGTTGCAGCATTCAAGATTGTGCCATCATCAATTTCCATAGTAGATAAACTCATATTTACCTCATAACTAACTTGTAACACGAAAAAGGACGGCCTTTTTCGGTAGCCTCTTTTTGATTAAGGTCATTTTATTTTCAAAAAAGTTTAACAGATAACATTCTTTTATCTGTTTGCTATTGTCAAACAGACCTTTACTTCTTATTCGCTCTATTGGCAGCAACATAAGCGTCCAAAAAAGCTGAGAGCCATCTTCAATCTACCAATTGTTTGATCAAGGCTAGCCAGGTTTCGGATATTCATCCATGCCATTGAAACAAAGTAAAATTAAGCCTGAATAAATTCAAAAAGACTCTTAAAGATACATCTTTGTAAAAATAAGGTGTTTTTAAAATACTTATTATTACATTTGTGTACTAACAACAGATATTATGAGTTTCGATACTGTTATTCCCACAAGCAAAAGAATAGAGCGTTTGCAATACGAAAACCCCTGGTGGACAAAGGGCAGTGTGCAACAGATTTATCTGGATATGTCTAAACGATTGTATTTTAATCTGTTTTATCCTTTTGTAAAAGAAACCGATATAAAACGTGCGCTTGTACTCATGGGCCCACGCCGAGTAGGCAAAACAGTAATGATGCATCACAGCATTCAAGAGCTAATAGAGGATAACATTGCACCGCAAAAAATCTTCTTCATAGGTATCGACAACCCTATTTATATGCACCAGAGTTTAGAAGATATTCTACTACTGGCAAAAGAGGCGGTGCAATTAGAGAGTATAGAGGGCTGTTTTGTTTTTTTCGACGAAATTCAATATCTCAAAGATTGGGAACGTCATTTAAAAGTGTTGGTTGATTTATATCCCACAACCAAATTTATAGTGTCAGGTTCGGCTGCTGCTGCCTTACGCTTACAAAGCACAGAGAGCGGAGCGGGTCGCTTTACCGATTTTATGTTACCCCCGCTTACCTTTCACGAGTATATTCATTTAAAGGGCTTGAAACACTTGGTACAAGCTAAAACCATCGTGTACAATGGTAAAGAAATTCCTTTTTTTACCACACATGACAATAAAGTGTTCAATAAAGAATTTTTCCATTATCTCAATTTTGGCGGATATCCCGAAGTCGTTTTATCTGAAAAAATACAATCGGATATGGGGCGCTACATAAAGAGCGATATTATCGACAAAGTACTGCTTTGCGATTTACCCAGCTTGTATGGCATTAGAGACGTGCAAGAGCTAAATAGCTTTTTTACTTATTTGGCCTACAACACAGGAAATGAATTTTCTTATGAAAAGCTTGGGAGAGATAGTGGTATTGCCAAAGAAATTATTAGAAAGTATTTAGAGTATTTAGAGGCCGCATTTTTAATTAAAGTAATTCACAAAATTGATGATAATGCTAAAAAATTTAAAAGAATAACCAGCTTTAAAGTCTATTTAACCAACCCTTCGTTACGAACAGCACTGTTTTCACCCATTATTGAAACCGACAAAGAAACAGGCAATATGGTTGAAACAGGCATTTTCTCGCAATGGATGCACCGTGATAATCTCGATTTAAAATATGCCCGCTGGAGAAAGGGACGCTCAGAAGGAGAAGTGGATATTGTATCGCTCGACAACAAGTTGTTTAAACCACAATGGTGTATCGAAATAAAATGGAGCAATCGCTATGTTGAAAAACCACAAGAGTTACATAGCTTAGTCTATTTCTGCAAACAAAATAATTTTAAAGCATCATTGGTAACCACCATTGATATAACAGACAACAAAACCATTGACAATATAGATATAACCTATGTTCCAGCAGCAGTTTATGCTTACAATATCGGAGTAAACACACTTGAAAAAAAGTCTAATTGGTAATAGTAAGCAAACTAAAAACACCATTGAGGAACGGCAATGAGAACTTTGTAAATATAATCCCATCGGGACAATCTCTTTGTAGAAAAGTACAAACACCTACACCCAAATATATGTGCAGATAGTATTTGCCATAAAAAGCAGAGAAAATCTTATCTCCGAAAAAAGAGAAATCAACTGGAAAATATATATGCGGCATGACTTCAAAATAAAAAATCGAAACCATTCAGTTGACACCTTTTCTATCCTATCAATAGCATCCTTTGGGAACTTAAAAAACCCTTTCCCTTCAGCATCCTGAAAATAATATAAAACCAATTATTCGAGGGGTAGTTTGCTGATTGATCTGATCCTAGAGTTACATCAAACCATGAACTAAGCAGTAATGATCCTTGTCTCATCAACGGTTGATGACAAGTTTCTATTTGTTCGACACGCAATATTTTACAATCTCAAGTTGTTTATCAACTACAGATTGATTAAAACCATGTGCGGCATCGGGCAATAAAAAATATTCTTTTTTAGGTGCCTTTATTTTGTCAAAATAGGGTTTGTTAATTTTTTTCGAAGTTAAT
>CAZJDS010000163.1:0-5070 GCA_964544795.1 uncultured Alkaliflexus sp.
CAAAATAATTAAACTGTAAATTATGGAAAATTGGGAACAACACTTTCACTTATCTGGCGGAAAATGCTTTGAAATGTTTTTTTTAGTGTATAATTCAGTTATTCACTTTAGGGTTATTAGTTCTGATAGCTTGGGGACAAGAAAAGCAAGAAACTGCACCACAGGTCAAGCTTTTGAATTTAACAAAAACCAATTGCATGAACGTGAATATACGACATTAAAAGAAATTGATTGTGCAGAATGTTAATCGTATTCTTTTCTGAATGATGATAATAGAAAATATGGCAAATAAAATAATTTAATGTGCTATTTATCTAAAAAGCAAGACGTATTTAGCTGTTTATCCTATCAAAGCGGATTTTGCCAAACCAAACCTAAATTTTATCTTCAAATACAATTAAAAGTTAACAAACCTCAATACAAAATGAAATGAACGAAAAACAAAAACAAATTTGGAACTATCTATTGGAAAATGGTCAGGGAATAGCCAACGCAATTCATATTAAAATAATTGCTAAGGAAATTAACATTCCCAAATATGGAACAAATAATGACAATGTTAGGAATTGGATTAAAGATATGGTTATTAATCATAATCGACCTATAGGCACATGTCAAAATGGAGCTTTTATCATCTTAAATCAAGATGAACTGGATACAGCTATTCGTTTTGTTGATAGAAGTAGTCGAACAAAGGCCATTCAAAGAAATGGAGTTTACCAACCTTAAAAAATATTCCCTGAACACAAAAATTCTCGATGGTTTTATAATTTCATCTTCAACAGCTCCTGCTGTTTTATAACCAGTTGCTCATTCACTCACAACACAGTAATCTCAGTTCTGCGGTTATTGGCTCTCCCCTCTTCCGTTGAATTATCGTCAATGGGCTGGTTTAATCCAAATCCTTTGGATTCTAATCGTCCACTCTCAATTCCTCTTTCAATTAGATAATTACGAACTTCTTTTGCTCTATTTTCAGATAAGAGCTGATTGTAAGAGGCTTTACCTTGATTGTCGGTGTGTCCTCCAATTAGAATCTTCACCTCATTATTGACTTTCATAAACTCTATTAAGCCATCAAGTTCAATTTTAGAATCACTACGAAGCTCGTAAGAGTCCAATTCAAAAAAGATATTTTCAAGGGTGATTTTTGCTCCTTGCTTTATGGGATGAAGTGCAACATCTAAATGGTAGGGTGCTTCTAAGGGATGATTTCCTTTGATATCAAAATGTCCAGAGTAAAACAAGTAACCCGGGTGAGAAACCCTGAAAGAATACCTACCGCCCAAAGGCAAGCAGACCAGAAACTCACCCGTGAACCGATTCCCTTTAGTCGTTGCTATGTCCGCTCCTGAAATCAAATCTTGCAATTGAAAATCTGCAGCCAATTTTTGTTTACTTTCAGAGTCATATACATGCCCCTTTACATAAATTACGGGTTCTGGCTGGAGAGGTGCAGGCAAATCAAACCAATAGATATTTTTACTGGTGGCAAACTCCTCTCTCCCATCACTGGAGAAATATGCTCTATTTCCCTTCGCATTGACCACAAATCCTATCTCATCCCCCGACGTATTAATGGGATAACCCAAATTTACAGCGGGTGTCCATTCTCCATTAGAGCCCTTGCGGCTAAAGAATACATCCATCTCCCCCATTCCAGGTCTCCCGTTGGATGAGAAATATAAAGTTTTATTGTCGTGATGCAAAAAAGGGGAGTTTTCGTCTTTACTGGTGTTAATAGTTGAATCCAAACAGCGAACATTTCCAAAGATCGGTGTTCCATCCGTCTTGAAGCCTTGAAGGGTGGCTTGCCAAATGTCCTTACCTCCTAAACCTCCAGGCCGATTGCTCACAAACAAAAGTGTTTTACCATCCGCAGAGAACGAAGGCTGGCTCTCCCAATAGGGAGTGTTGACAGGCATTCCTATATTAACTGGCTCGCTCCATCCCGCTGCTGTTCGTTCTGAAAAATAGATGTCACAACTTCCTCTTCCATCTGGCCGTCCGCAAGCAGTAAAAAACATCCAATTACCATCCGCCGATAACGTTTGAGCTCCTTCGTTGCCTTGGGTATTGATGTTGCCTTCCACTTTTTTTCGTTTCGACCAACCCTGCTCCTCTTTTTGAGAATAATAGAAATCTTCTTGAAAATAGATCGAAGTTTTTGGCAATTCTTTCTCGTAAAACAGATCCAAATTACGAGGAACCAAAACCGTAAATATCATCGTTTGCTCATCTGCTGTGAGACTTGGCCAGTACTCATCAAACTCACTATTAATAGAGTCTCCCGCAGAATGCAACTGAATAGCATAGGCATTATTCACCGATTGGTTGGCAAACCTAGCTCTCTCGAGCCACGCATTTACTTTAGTTGCCGTTCGGTCGTCAGAAAAATGCCATTTATATCGTTCTAACCACAAAATGGATTCATTATACTCTGCATTCAAGTAGGCTGCAATTCCAATATTCAAAAAGGTAGTTGGGAAAAAAGTTGAATCGATGGCTACGGCTTTTTTTAGTATTTCCACCTCTCTTTTGTAGTCGTTTTGGTTGTGATAGAGATCTCCCAAAACCAAGTATGCTTCAATAAAATTAGGATCTTTAGTAAGAGCAGAAATTAAAGCAGAAGAAGCTTCGCGCATTTTACCAGCTCCATAATAACTGATTCCACTATTATAGTCCTTAATGGCAGATCGGTTCTTTGACGATAGCTTCGTCTGTCCAGATAAATTGCAAGAGAAAAAAAGTAAAAACAAAATAATTATATACTTTGATTGCATCATATATCTGGTTTTTAATGCTTTATTCATTGGTATCCACTCTCAAGAACTATACGAGCATCATTTTTTAGCTCCTCTAAATTGCCATGATAATCGGACGTTTTAATTGCAGGATGAATAACAAGTCCAGCACGGGCAGGAACAATGTTGAAAAAGCCTTCACGCTTAATTTTATAACTGTTAACAATGGTAACAGGTAAAATATCTAATCCCAAATCAAAAGCCAGTTTAAAAGCACCTTTTTTAAAAGGTCGCATCTCTCTACCTCTACTTCTAGTTCCTTCAGGGAAAATAACCACAGAGTTGCCATTCACCAACTTGGTTTTTGCCTCCTCCAATGATTTTATAACAGACTTCGGAGATGAACGATCAATAAAGATATGCCCCACCTTTTCGCTGGCATATCCGATAAAAGGAACTTGCCGCAACTCCTTTTTCATTATCCACCTAAAGTCAATAGGCAGATATCCATAGAGTAGGAAAATATCCCAGCCAGTTTGATGGTTGGCAACTATAATATAAGATTTCCGTTTTTCAATATTCTCTTTTCCTTTTACGAAAGCCAATACGGGCGTAAGCCAGCAAGCAATGCGTGCCCAACAATGACCCGTATAATTACCTGCTCGTGGGGAAATTAGGAGCGCAAGGAGAGCTGATAATAGGGCGAAAATGATAGAAACTACTAGCATCAAAGGCAAAAAAACCAGCCATTTATATGGTTGATAAAGCCAATAATACCAAGGTAGTTCGTTGCTGGGCTGCATAACCAAAAGATTCATTAAAAATAGTGTACAAGAACGATGAAAAGAAGATCTAACTGTTTTTTGAAACGAAAATTTTTCAATTCAATAATCCTTCACTACAAAAGTAACAGATATTACCAATAAAGATAATTACTAATAAAAAATTGAGGCTGACCAAACGGACAACCTCATTTTTTTCATCTTAAAACTTAAAATTCAAGCCAAAACCAAGTAATTGCTTAGATTGTAATTTGGGGCCTCGTTGCACTATAACACCGTCAACCTCTTTCATGGTCTTAATATCATGATCGTAAAGGAGGTTAAGCGCAAAGACGGCTGTTAAGTAATCATTGAACTTAAAGTTGAGACGACCTTCCCACTCCACATCTATATGCTGGGGTTCATCCGTCAGATTTGAAAACAGATCCAATCGTGTAAAAAAGTTGACATTTTTAATAATGTTCTCCTTTTTGTAAACCGATTTAATAGAAGCTCCATACTCGCTTCTGTAATTTTCTCCAGGATCCACTCCATAAGCTCCTGCAAATGATAAGGTATCATCTAAAACAATTGTTGTCTTAGAAGTAAGTGGTGAAATATAAAGCGTGAAATTATCATTGGGTTTATAATCCATACCCAATGAAAACTGAACGTAGCCAGGGGATAGGAACTCAGACATAACACTGGTGTTTTCTGGAGGATCGTCATAGCCCGTTGTCATTTGTGTTCTAAAATCAAAAAGCGCTGTATAAAACCAATTTTTACCCGCATTGTAACCATATTTTGATGTGAGGAGTATCTTATCGTCTGATTTAATTAGGTTATCACTCCCTTGCTGTGTTAAGCCATAACCAACCGTAAGTGAATTATCCCAAGCGCTTTTGTTAATTCTGTAATTGGCAAAAGAATTGAATAAAATGTTGCCCGACATGGAATTTTTTCCACCTGCCGACCAGTTGCTCAAAGAAACCTGCGAATAGGTAAAAGAAAGGTCTCCACCCTTTTTCCAGTTCGATAAACTGTCGGTTTTTTCTTCAGCCCAAACACCAATCGAACATAGCATGGCCAAACCAATTATAATCCACTTTTTTTCCATAAGGTAGTGATGTTAGAATTTTTACTTACTAGATATAGATATTATTTTGTTTGAAACAAGTGAACGTCTCGCTGCGGAAAGGGTATAGAAATCCCCTGACTGTCAAACTCTTTTTTAACTTTTTCATTAATGTCAAAAAACACGCTCCAGAAATTAGCACTTTCGACCCACACGCGCGTTTTAAGATCTACAGAGCTGTCTCCCAAAGAAGCCACAACAACCATTGGCGCAGGATCAGCTAAAACTCTACTGTCGGCTTGTAAGATTTCAAGAATAATTTTGCGTGCAGCATCAATGCTATCATTGTAACTAATTCCAAAAGTCCACTCGACCCTACGCGTCGGTTCTTTGCTATAGTTTATTACTGTACCTGAAGATAAGGGACCATTGGGAATAATGATAGTCTTTTTGTCAGGTGTATTTAAAATCGTGGTAAATATTTGAATTT
>CAZJDS010000163.1:5080-6123 GCA_964544795.1 uncultured Alkaliflexus sp.
AAATCCCTGCGCTTCGATGTAATTGCCTACTTTAAAAGGTTTCAATATTAAAAGAACGACACCACCCGCAAAGTTTTGTAGCGTACCAGAGAGTGCCATTCCTACTGCCAACCCAGCAGCACCCAACACAGCAATAAAAGAGGTCATTTGAACACCCAAATTGTTAACAATACTGATGACCAGTAAAATTTTTAAAGTGATGCTTATGAGAGTAAGTAAAAATGTTTGAAGGGTTTCATCAAAGGATCGATGAATAAACATCTTTTTAATCCCGTTAACCAACTTATTAATCAGCCACAAACCAATAATAAGGGTGATTAATGCTAATAAGAGCTTTCCCCCGTAGGTAATAGTCAGTTCAACCAGTTTCCCCGGCTCTGGTAAATAATCCATAAATTGATCCATATTCCTAAGTTAAACCTATCAATTTTACAATAAAACAGTCTTAAATAATTTGCAAAAGTATAAAAAAAGTTCTGTAAATCTATTTTTCAGATTATAAACAGCAATTCAGTAATTACTTTTATTTTTCACGTGATGAATTTAACGAAAATTTGGCATATAATTCCCTAACCTCGGCGTAACCTTGTTACCCGCTCGGCCATAAGTTACGACTAAGAAGAAGAGTTTGATCAAGATAACATACGAAAAAAAACATATTGGGTGTTGTAGGTAGCTTAGACGTGAATTTAATGCCACTTGTTCTTAGTGCGAGAGTAGGTTGGGATATTCAGAACAAAAAAAGTAAATTCAGAGATTTCTCTTACCAAATAAAAAGAGGAGTTACACCGTTTAAACACTGTTTTATCAGCGTGTAAAATGTAACTCCTCTTCTTTCAATTTATACAAGAAACTTAGTCAGCTAAATTGTATCGATATATAATACTTTTAGGATCATACATTTGATCATTGGCTCGCAACCATATCTGAACCGAATCTTGACCAGCCACCCTTAGCTCTTTTAAAGAGACACTCATCAACACATTATATGTTTGATAAGGAGAATCTTCATTGGCATTGTGTTTTAAATCCAATGCAACATG
>CAZJDS010000164.1:0-6063 GCA_964544795.1 uncultured Alkaliflexus sp.
AGAAAAATTTAATAGATAAAGGATGTTAAACTAAAATAAAACGTTAAATTTGATTGTTACCTAAATCTACCGATTAAAACCATTGAATATGTCAGACAACCTAAGTAATGCACTTAACCAAGATTGGAAAAGCAAAACGATTCTTGTAGTAGAAGATGTTGATACCAACAAAATTTTTTTTGATGCTGCCCTGCGACGTACTAGTGCACGTATTCTATGGGCCAAAGATGGCAAGGAAGCCATTGACATCTTCAAGGAAAATGAAGTGGATCTTATACTGATGGATCTACAGCTCCCTGTAATGGATGGATACACTGCAACAAGAGAGATAAAAAAGATAGATAGCGAAGTGCCAATTATTGCACAGACAGCCCATGTGATGTCTGGAGAGCGCGAAAAATGTCTGGATGCAGGTTGTGATGATTACTTGGCAAAACCCATACGCTTACAAGTATTAATTGATACTCTTTCTAAATATCTTAATAAGTAGGCGGTTTAGATTACATTTCAAATCATATTCTCTATTTATAAAAAGCCCTTCAAAGAATTTTACTTTGAAGGGCTTTTACAATATGATATAATAATTACCGACTTTTTTCTATATTCTAAAAAAGCTACTTTTGATAAACTCTCACATAATCAATCTGCATTGATGCAGGGAACATTTCATTATCAACACCTTTTACTCCGCCCCAATTACCTCCTACTGCAACATTTAAAATTAAATGAAATTTTTGGTCAAAAGGCCACTCATCTACACCCTTACCAGAATTGGTGAATGTAAATACCTTTTGATCATCAATAAAAAAATCGATTTTTTCTTCATCCCATTCAATTCCATAAACTTTAAAATCAGTTTCGCAATCAGGTAAATAAGTAGCACTTCCTATTTGTGTGTTTTTAATATGGTTGAATGTCTCTGTGTGAACAGTTGTATAAATAGAATCAGGTTCATAACCCACATGTTCCATAATATCAATTTCACCGCTTCTTGGCCAACCTCCATATTCCCAATCGGTTGGCAACATCCATATTGCAGGCCAAATACCTCGTCCAGAAGCAACTTTAGCTCTCACTTCAACCTTCCCGTACAACCAGTCGCCTTTTCCTGTTGCTACAAGAAGTTTATTTGTTGAGAGAGGCAAAATTGTTCCAAGCCCCCATCCTGCAAAAATATCTCCTCCAGTCACTTCATAGATCTCATTTCCCCTCAACTCCATTAGGCCAAATACCTCATCGTGAAGAAGAAACAAACCATTCACAACAAATGCAGTAGTTATTCGAGATCGTGCTGGGATCAGAAGTATATTCTCATTTCGATAGTCGTACTGAATTATTCCGTTATCCGCTTGAAAAACAATTTTATCATTGAAATTAAAAATATTCCATACATCACCTAATTCTCCTAATGAGTTGAAATTCATCAAGGATGTGTATTTTAAATCATTAATCCCATTGAATTCAAAATATCCAAATTCATTAAAACCGCCACAATAAACTCTCTGTCCTAATGCAAAAACACTTCTAGCTAATCCCATTTCACGATTGGGAAGAAGTCTCCAAGATGTTCCATCATATTCCAGTACACCATCGTTATTTGAAGAGTATATTAAGCCATTGTCTGCTTGAGATATTTTCCAATTTTGAGTTCCAGCTTTATAATTCTGACGATTAAAATTAACAATTCCTGGAATACCATACATTGGAGCTCCCTCGGCAGGAGTTGGCAGAATCATAAATAAAATAAAAAATTTAAAAAAGAGATGTTCAGACTTTATTTTCATATTTAAAGCTTCTTGTAAGTTGATACAAATAGACAGTAATTTAAGGTTCAGTAGTATTTGGCAATCTTCATCCGTTTTGAACCGTTTAGTAAACTATATAAGGTGTTGCCCTTTAAATATTCCCCTAAGACCTTTAATTTATTAAGAAACAAATATATGTATTTATCTACTGAACTATAACTAATCCTTTCATAAAAACTGAAGTTGACCACTTTACATCACACGTTTCTCCATGAATCCTATAAATATATCTATTTGCTCAATTGGGATTAACACAACTTAAAATGTTCACTTCGGTATATTGTACCTAAGTCATCTCAACAATGCTTGCCAACGGTAAATTATTATATCTATTCAATTGTAACGCCCCTGTTTTTAAACGCAGGTGCCACAGAATACTCTTTACTAAAAAACAAAAGTTCATTTATAGAAATAATATATAGTCAAAGAATATTCCATCAGCATTGCGCTCTATCGTTATTTATAATCGAAAGAATAAGAAGTGAGGTGTAAATGAGTTAAGAGTGAGTTGTTAGTGAGTTGCAAAAGCATATAAAAGAGTGAAAAACACGTTAGCTTAGAAGACTCAATAACTCAAACAAAAAGTTAAGAACAAAAACAACCTGAAAAAAACAAGACAATGAAGAAATTATTTTTTTTATTAATTCTATTCAGTTTCTGTACTTTATTCCCATTAAAAGCGCAGGACAAACCCATCTATCTGGACGACTGCCAGCCGTTAGAAGAGAGGGTGAGTGATGCATTACAGCGCATGACGCTTGAAGAGAAAATAGCCGTTTTACATGCTCAATCTAAATTTAGTTCTTCTGGCGTACCACGTTTAGGTATTCCAGAGGTGTGGATGACAGATGGCCCTCATGGCATTCGTCCCGAAGTTTTATGGGATGAGTGGTCACAAGCTGAATGGACCAATGATTCGTGTACGGCATTTCCTGCACTCACCAGTTTGGCAGCCACCTGGAACGAAGAGATGGCTTTGAAGTACGGTATAGCAATTGGCGAAGAAGCTCGATATAGAAATAAAACAGTTCTTCTTGGGCCAGGTGTAAATATCTATCGTACTCCACTTAACGGAAGAAACTTTGAGTATATGGGCGAAGATCCATTCTTAGCTTCAAAAATGGTTGTTCCTTACATCAAAGGTGTTCAAAGCAACGGTGTAGCCGCCTGTGTAAAACACTTTGCAGTGAACAATCAAGAGATTGATCGTGGCTCTATCGATGTTATGGTAGATGAACGGACATTACATGAGATATATCTTCCTGCGTTTAAAGCAGCGGTAGAGGAAGGAAATGCATGGGCTATTATGGGCGCTTACAACAAGTTTAGAGGTGAACATTGTTGTCATAACGATTATCTTCTAAATAAAATATTGCGTGAAGAATGGGGATTTGATGGAGTGGTTGTTTCCGATTGGGGGGGCGTACACGACACCAAAGAAGCTATCTACAAGGGGCTGGATATGGAATTTGGTTCATGGACAGATGGTCTATCTTGGGGTGCAAGCAATGCATACGACAATTACTATTTGGCACAACCTTATCTTGAACTCATCAAATCTGGTGAAGTTGGAACTGAAGAGTTGGATCAAAAGGTAAAAAATATTCTTCGCTTAATTTTACGTACTGAAATGGATCGAAATCGTCCTTTTGGGTCTTTTACCTCAGACATACATAGCCAAGCCGCACTTGAAATTGCTCAGGAAAGTCTGGTTCTTCTTAAAAACAAGGGGGGAGTTCTACCCATCAATCTCTCAAAAACAAAGAAGATTGCAGTGATTGGAGAAAACGCCATTAAAATGATGACTGTTGGTGGAGGAAGCTCTTCTTTGAAAGCAAAATATGAAATATCACCTTTAGATGGTATTCGCAAACGTGTGGGAGACAATGTAGAGGTAGTCTATGCACGTGGTTATGTGGGAGACATAGGTGGAAACTATAACAATGTTTCAACAGGTCAAGATCTTAGTGATGATCGTACTTTTGAAGAGTTGACTGCAGAGGCTGTCTCCGTAGCTAAAGATGCTGATTATGTAATCTTCATCGGAGGTCTTAATAAAAGTGATCATCAAGATGCAGAAGGGGCAGATAGAAAGAATATGGATTTACCTTATAACCAGGATGTTCTTATATCTAAGTTGGCTAAAGTCAATCCAAACTTTATTGTTCTCAATATCTCTGGTAATGCAGTATCCATGCCATGGATTAATGAGGTGCCAGCCTTGGTGCAAGGATGGTATTTAGGATCTGAAACTGGTAATGCAATTGCATCTGTGTTGGTTGGGGATGTAGCTCCGTCAGGGAAACTTCCTTTTACCATTCCAGTTAAATTAACCGATAACTCAGCACATTCTGCAGGAGAATTGGAATATCCAGGTAAAGATGGTGTTTTAAAATACAGCGAAGGATTATTTGTAGGATACCGCTGGCACGACAAAAAGAATATTCGTCCACAGTTCAGTTTCGGATATGGTTTAAGTTACACTACTTTTAACTATGGGAAAGTTACTCTCGACTCAAAAAACATGGGCAGAGATGGTCAAATTACCTGCTCCATAGAAATTACAAATAGTGGTAATGTGGAAGGAAGTGAAGTGGTACAACTTTATATCACTGATCAGAAATCTTCTTTACCACGACCAGTGAAAGAATTAAAAGGTTTCAAAAAAATCAAACTACAACCTGGAGAAACCAAATTAGTTGAATTTGTGATTGATAATTCTCTATTGCAATTTTACAACGATCAGAAAGGTAAATGGGTTTCAGAAAATGGAAAATTTGATGTTTTAATTGGTTCCTCTTCATCAGATATCAAGAACAAAACTACTTTTGAACTAAAATAATCGATTGGTAAAAGAGTTATATAAACTTTGAAAACAAATAAAAGTCCTGTTAGATTTAGCATCAAACAGGACTTTTTTAATACACAACATTAATGATCCATACTACTCAATATTCCATAGCAATTTGCTACCCGGAATTCCTTCATCTGATAATCCAGCAACTTTTATTACATAACGTTTGGGCAGAAGATTATTTTTAATAGTAATCGAGATTTCGCCATCTTCATTGGGAAAGACATTTGGATTCCAATAAATGGTTGGGGCAAATATTTTTTCTTTATCCACCTCTATTGCAGGTGGAATATAGAACTCTCGTGAGGCGGTAAAACCAAACAACTTTGATTTATAAATACCAATGTTTCGTCGCCACCCCACTAATCCATTACCTCTTTTTGTTTGAATGGAAATTATATAATCTGTTGCAGGCAAAAACACCAACGGACTATTATCTACTAAATAGGGAAGAACAAAATCTGGGCAATAGGTATCATTAGGCAGTTTAGGAACTGAAATAGCTTCTGCTAAAGGCGACCGCTTTGGATGAGTAATAATCCCCACGCTTTTGATCAACTTGGCATCTAAAGTTATCAATTCACTGAGAGCCCATTCCAAATGTCCTTTATGATTGGTAAATCCTGATAATTGTCCATCAACATAGAAATAAAAACGTCCCTGCGACTCTCCAACATATCTAAAACTATATATTTCCTGCAATTGTAACCGTTCATTCGATTCCACCATATTTGGAGAGATTTCTGGCAATCTTGGATATTCATATTTTTTAACATCCCCCCATCGACCAGGCATAACGGTCATGTCAGGAAACATATGGCTGAACAAGCTGAACAAGCCATAATTCCATCTTTCCTCTTTGTCAATTTTCTCAATACGCTCTGCTCCTATTGCATATGTTTCAAGTCCATATAGCGAGTGCATCTTTTCCAACGAGGAGAGTCTTTTTCTGGCAGTAACTTCAACTTCACTTAGTAATATGTCTGAAGAGTCTGCAATTTGACTTAAGGCAGTTTTTCTTTGGCTTTCTACTTTTGCTTGGCTTATAGCATCCACATACTTTTCGTAGTTGATAGTATCAGCGGTTGAAGTCCTTACACTCGTTTCTGAGAGTGTCTCCTCCAAAGAGGGACTTTGCCAAATATCGTATGCTACCCGTCCCAGATTGGTTTCAATATCAATATCAAAATCTTTTGTTTTGTCTTTATTGTCGCGTGTTTGCACCACTATATCAAGCGTATCGCTAAAATCATCTATGTCAAAAGAGAAACGACCCATCTCATTTGTCTTTGCTGAGCCAGCAAATATATGTGATCCGCTCCCCATTAAGGTAACATCAACATTAGAAATAGGCGGATTCTTTTTGGATATTTTACTGATGACTCCTGAAAGGTAAAAGCCGTT
>CAZJDS010000165.1:0-5966 GCA_964544795.1 uncultured Alkaliflexus sp.
TTACAATTCATCCTGTGAATGTAGATAGTTTTATAGATGATTCCTCAAAAAAGATTCCTGTAGTAGCTGTTGACCACAAAACTCACTCTGAACTCTCCACTGTTTTGTTGGATCTAAAAGAGGGTACAAACCTTCTTCTACAACACCATATCCGAAGACACCGAAAAGCCATAGGATTTATTGATATAGAAAATAGCTCTGCGCCAGAAATTGTAGAAACTTATACCTCTAATTACGTGGAGCGTTTTGGCATCAATGCCCAATACCAATACAGCGCAACCTGCTTTGGTGATGTGGTTAAGGCGCTTGAACAGCTCCAAGTAAAAAAAGTAAATGCCCTGCTGTTTGCTTCTCCTCAATTGGCATTAAGAACAATGCGACATAAAATAGAAGAAAAAATCACTTTGCCCGATGACCTAGAGATCTCCTGTGTGGGATGGATGCCTGAATTGGAGTTGGCACAACCCAAAATAACAGGTTTAAAATTCAACCAAGTAGAGATAGCTGAAATAATTATCCAATGCATTTTCTCAAATCCGATTGATATGGAACCAAAGAGAGTTGTCCCTACACTTTGCTAATAGAAAATGAATAGATTTCATAAAATATGGAACTGGGCATTAAGCAGAAGGCTCTTGGAAGCATGGATCTGGATAGCAGCCTTAATTACCTTGGCATTGACCAATCCTCAAGGAGAAGGTCATCTGTCACTTTGTCCCATCAAAAATATAGGATGGAGTTTTTGTCCCGGTTGCGGATTAGGACATTCTATCTCATGGCTTTTCAAGGGTGAAATAAATCAATCAATTCAATCTCATCCATTAGGAATTATAGCCGTAGGAATTCTTTTATTTCGCATATTTCAACTATTTTTATACAACTATTTTACTAAAGCCAACTCTAAATCTTAAATTATGCAAACTATTTTAAAACACATGCCCGAAGCAGATCTTTATGAAGCTCAATTTTTAGATTCTCTGCTTAAAGACCAAAGTGATGAAACTATTCGCAACTTTGTGAATATTACCGCACCCGACGCATCAGCGCTCAAACCATTCTTTTAACCGCACTTTTGGGATTTATAGGAATTTCTGGAGTACATAGATTTTTAATCAACCATATTGGGATGGGGATATTGTATTTCTTCACAGGCGGACTATGTGTAATAGGAACTATTGTTGACCTCATCAACCATAAAAACTTGGCTGCTGAATATAACCAAAAGATAGCACTGCAAATTCAATCAATAATTGTGAAGTAAAGATCGTTACTGTCTCAAGCTTAATAGCTTTTGAGCTAACACTTTTTGGCATGCTGAGCGTAGTTAGTAACTACGCTCTAGCAAACGCCTTACACATAATCCTCCACCCCACCACACGTACACACCAGATTTCGATCTCCAAAGGCATCATCCACTCTGGCCACAGAGATCCAAAACTTGTTCTCCTTCACCCAAGACAATGGGAATGCAGCTTTCTCTCTGCCATAAGGCTTGTTCCACTCATCAGACACAATCACATAATCAGGATGCGGAGCATTTTTTAAAACATTATTTAATTTGTCTGCCTCTCCTGTTTCCACTTCACGAATTTCAGCAAGAATACTCTGCATAGCCTCAATGAACCGATCCATTTCTGCTTTTGACTCACTCTCGGTGGGTTCAACCATTAATGTTCCTGCAACAGGAAAAGATACTGTAGGTGCATGGAATCCATAATCCATCAAACGTTTAGCTATATCGGTTTCGGTAATTCCAGAACTGTTCTTAAAATGACGACACTCTACTATTAACTCATGCCCTACTCTACCATGTTTTCCAGCATACAAAACTCCATAGTCTTCTTTCAAATGATGAGCCATATAATTGGCATTAAGAATAGCCATCTTCGAAGCCATTGTTAACCCTTCAGTCCCCATCATTTTAATGTATCCAAAAGTAATGGGTAAAACTCCAGCACTTCCCCATGCTGCTCCAGAAACAGAAAGAACAGGATCTCTATGATTGTCCATTACTGGATGACCTGGCAAGAATTCTTCTAAATGAGAAGCCACGCAAATAGGCCCTACCCCAGGACCACCTCCGCCATGTGGAATGGCAAAAGTTTTGTGTAAATTAAGGTGACAAACATCTGCACCAATAAAACCAGGGTTGGTCAACCCTACCTGGGCATTCATATTGGCACCATCCATATAAACCTGACCACCACAATTGTGTATAACTTCACAAATCTCACGAATTGATTCTTCAAAAACTCCATGGGTAGAAGGATAGGTAACCATGATACAAGACAGGTCGTCTCGATGCATTTCAGCTTTTGTTTTTAAATCATTTAGATCAATGTTGCCTCGCTCATCGCATTTAACCATTACCACCTCCAATCCAGCCATTACAGCACTTGCTGGATTTGTGCCATGCGCCGAAGAAGGGATCAATACAATAGTTCGATGTTGTTCTTTACGACTATCATGCCATGCACGGATCACCATCAACCCAGCATATTCACCAGCTGCACCAGAGTTGGGTTGCAGGCTCACCGCAGGCAATCCTGTAATGACTCCCAAATCTTTACGTAGCTCATCCATCATTTCATGGTATCCTTCAGCTTGTTCCATGGGCACAAACGGATGGACTTGCGAAAATTGTGGCCATGTAATTGGGAACATTTCAGCAGCAGCATTCAACTTCATAGTACACGAACCCAAGCTGATCATACTATGCGCCAAAGAGATATCTTTTCGCTCCAGGCGCTTCATATAACGCATCATTTCTGTTTCAGAATGATATTTATGAAAGACTTCCTGCACTAAGAAAGGAGACTTGCGAATCAAGGAGGGCGGTATCATCATTTCTTCTGAAACGTATAGTTGAGGCTCATCTTTCTTTAGACAACTGGCTACCAAAAGTATAAGATCTTCCACATCTTTTTGAGTGGTTGTCTCATCCAAACTAATTCCAAACTCAAAGAGACCTGAGTATAATAGATTTACTTCACTTTTCAGAGCTGCTCTTCGAAGCATTTCGGTGGGTATGCTTCCTGGGAGTTGAAAACGCACCGTATCAAAAAATGAATTCGTCACAGAACTCAATCCCAAAGTTTTAAGCCCTGTATAAAGTGAAACCGTTAACTGATGAATCCTTTGTGCTATCTCCTTTAATCCTTGGGGGCCATGATACGCTGCATAAAAGCCAGCCATAGTGGCCAACAAAGCCTGGGCAGTACAGATATTTGAGGTGGCTCTTTCACGTTTTATATGTTGCTCACGCGTTTGAAGCGCCATGCGCAAAGCTCGCTTGCCGTTAACATCTTTGGAAACGCCAATAATCCGACCAGGGATGAAACGTTTAAACTCATCCCGTGTAGCAAAAAAAGCCGCATGTGGTCCTCCATAAGCCATAGGAACTCCAAACCTTTGACTGGATCCAAAAGCAATATCAGCTCCCCACTCTCCAGGAGGAGTAATTAACGTCAATGCTAAAAGATCGGTAGCTACTGCTACTTTTGCCCCTTTTGAATGAAAAGTCTCTACCCACTTTGAGTAATTAAATATTTCGCCAACAGCATCGGGGTATTGCAAAATAACTCCAAAATACTCTCCCTTCAAATCTGGGTTTTCTTTTAATGCAGCATACTCTATATTAATCCCCAAACCAGATGCTCGTGTTTCAATTACGGCTTTCGTTTGAGGCCATAGTTGCTCATCAGCAAGAAGGGTGTTAATATTGTTTTTCTCCTGTTCGCGACTACGTGTATTAAACATCATAATCATAGCTTCAGCCGCCGCAGTGGCCTCATCTAACAGTGAAGCATTGGCAATAGGTAGCGCAGTAAGTTCTGTTATTACCGTCTGGAAATTTAACAAAGCCTCTAATCTTCCTTGTGAAATTTCTGCCTGATAAGGCGTATAAGAGGTGTACCAAACTGGATTTTCAAGTATATTTCGAATTATTACCGAGGGCGTGTGGGTGCTGTAATAGCCCATGCCAATATAAGTCTTAAACAGTTTGTTTTTGGCTGCCAGTTGATGAATCCTCTCTAAAAACTCTGATTCACTCCATCCGCCTTTTAAAATCATTGAATCAGCTGGAAGTCGTATGGAAGAAGGTACCGTTTGATTTATCAACTCTTCCATCGAATCTATTTTCATAGTATGTAGCATTTCGTCCGCATCTTTAGTGTGCGGCCCTATATGCCTTGAAACAAACGGACTAATACTCATAGTTATCAGTTTTAGTTAAAGAAAAGGGTTAGATACTCTTTCATTGCCGATGGTAGTAGCAGGACCATGACCTGGATAAACCTTCACCTCATCAGGATAAATCATCAAACGAGTTTGGATGCCATGAATCAAATCCTCATAACTTCCACCAGGTAGATCACTGCGGCCAACACTCCCTTGAAAAAGGACATCCCCAGCAATCATCACTTTAGCCTCTTCATTGTAAAAAACAATCCCACCTGGAGAGTGGCCTGGAACATGAATAACTTTCAATTTCGTATTGCCAAAAGAGACGATGTCGCCATCATTAAGGTATCCCCCCAAACTGGGTGGTTGGGCTTTTAACTCCACTCCAAATTGCCGAGAATACTCTACAGTCTGCGCCAAAAGGAACTCATCATCAGGATGAGCTATAGGCTGTAACCCATATTTCTCGGCTACAAATCCCATCCCAAAAACATGATCCAAGTGCAGATGCGTTTGAAGTAAAAGAACTGGCTTTAATCCCAATTGATCAATAGCTACTACCAAATGATTGTTTTCTTGCTCAGTCAACATTCCAGGATCAACTATCGCGCACTCTTTAGTTTCATCATAAATTAGATAACTATTTTCTTGAAAAGGGTTGAATGTGAATGATTTTACCTGAAACATATTTTCTGAAATTTACTTTATAATTAATTGGTCTTGAAAACAAAACTCGTATTCGTCAAAATTAATAAACTCTCTCAAGATTTCCGTTTTATTCTCGCACCTATATCATTTTTTCACCACACCCGAAAGCATCGGAACAAATTGAAATCGACCAAAAGATTCTTGCTCAAACTCTTCACCTGAGAGGCGTTTAATTCTCATCATCACTTGCACATCTTTCCCAATGGGAGCAACCATTACGCCTCCCTCTTTTAGCTGAAGCAAAAGCTCTTGAGGAACTTCGGGAGCGCCAGCTGTGATAATTATACTATCAAACGGGGCGTAAGAAGGATATCCTTTATATCCATCTCCTAAAACAAATTTCACTTTATTATATCCCAATGATGTTAAAAGCTTTGAACTTTTGGAATGTAGAGCAGCCTGACGCTCGATAGTTAGAATTTCTGCACCCATTTCAGCAAGAATTGCCGCTTGATAACCTGAGCCTGTTCCGACCTCTAAAATTTTATGGCCAGCTTCCACCTCCAACAATTGAGTTTGAAAAGCCACTGTATAGGGTTGTGATATAGTCTGTCCTTCTCCTATAGGAAACGCCGTGTCACGATAAGCAAATTTCACAAAAGCAGTATCCATGAATAGGTGGCGAGGTACTTTCCCTATAGCTCTGAGGACCTTATCATTATTAATCCCTTTTGCCCGAACCTCTTCAACTAATCGTGCCCTAAGTCCCTGATGCCTGAAACTATCTCTATTTTTCATGTGTTTATAATTTGTTTTTCAGTTGCCACATGGAACTCGCACCAATAGTCATTCCCCTTTGTGAGAAACTATTCTCAAGCTCGTTTCATATAAACAAAGATAACAGTCTTACTGATATTTACTAAAATCAGAAGAAGGTTCAAATATCTATACTATTTTTACATTAAAACCGTTTTAATGTATTATAGTAAAGTTTTCATTTTATCTTTTGCCACCAAGAATATATATGCTTTCAAAAAACAAAATAAAAAAAAATATTGCTGGAGCCCTTGCCAGTTTCATAGATCTTACAACATTTACATTATTGCTGCTTGCTATTCCACTTTTCGTCATAC
>CAZJDS010000166.1:0-5950 GCA_964544795.1 uncultured Alkaliflexus sp.
GTGAGAAACTATTCTCATGCTCGTTTAATGAGAATAAAAAAAGAAAAAGTTTGCTATTTTCAACTTTATACGTAAGTTTGTCATCTAAACCAATAGGATAGTATTGAGTGTTTTTGGTTTTAAAAAGTTAAATCATCTGATTTAAAATCCCCACTTAGCTCTTTTATTCTTACAACAAGCTCTTGTTTCGAAAAAAGTCTCGTTCAAAGTAAATTGTATTTATAGGCTAATTATCTAATTAGGATTTGCTTAAATCTTAAAAGAAGCAGGTTAATTTTACAATCATAAATACTTCATAGCATCCCCTCTGGATGTATGAATTCAAAAAAGAAACTAACAATTCTCTTATCGTACAAATATTATACCCTATTGGGTTAACAACTACAATATAAAATCCAAATTTAATTCCAATCAAATAAAGCTATAGAAATAATTATGTATGACATTCTTGAATTAAACAAGAAACTGTTGAACGACCTTCGTGTCATAGCTAAGGAGCTAGAGATAAAAAAGGTAGAGTCTTTCAAAAAACAAGACTTAGTTTATCAGATCCTTGACGCACAAGCCATAAAAGCTTCAGAACGAAAAGGCAATGAGACTCGCATTAAAGATGAAGAAAAGCGTCCTCAAAGGGGAAGACCGCCCAAAAAACAGAAAGAACCTGTTCCTGCTGCTTCAAATAAACCCGTGGTAGAAAAACCACAAACTACTCCTACCAAGCCATCTACCCCAAAAGCAGATGTAAAGCCAGACAAACCTCAAAATGTCGAAAAAAAGGAAGTACAACAAGAGACGAAAAAAGAGGATGTAAAAGAGTCTCCACGAACTTCTATACAAACAGAACAAAACGATAGAAGACCTGTCAATCAACCACGAAGACCCGAGCATTCTAATAAACAAGAAGATAATCAAACTCGCAGACGAGAACCAGAAAAGTCAGATCGGCAAGAAAATCAACCACAACCAAGAAGAACCCCCGAACGCAACGAAAGACAGCAAAATCGTAAAGATGAAAAGCAGTTCGAGTTCGACGGAATCATTTCAGCTACAGGCGTATTAGATATTATGCAAGATGGCTACGGGTTTTTAAGATCTTCTGATTACAACTATTTGAATTCACCCGATGACGTGTATGTTTCTCAGTCCCAAATAAAACTATTTGGCCTTAAAACGGGAGATATGGTACGTGGCGCCATTCGACCTCCAAAAGAGGGAGAGAAATATTTTCCACTTATCAAGGTGGAGTCTATTAATGGACGGACACCTGATTTTGTACGTGATCGCGTTCCGTTCGATCATCTAATTCCCATTTTCCCTGATGAGAAATTCAATCTATTAGGTCCCAAAGCAAATTTGTCAGTTCGAATTGTAGATATGTTCTCACCCATCGGGAAAGGGCAGCGTGGACTTATTGTAGCTCAGCCAAAAACTGGTAAGACTGTTCTTTTAAAGGACATTGCCAATGCGATTGCTGCCAATCATCCAGAAGTTTATATGATGATTCTTCTTATTGATGAGCGACCCGAAGAGGTAACAGACATGGCACGTAACGTAAATGCTGAAGTAGTCTCCTCTACATTTGATGAACCTGCAGAAAGACATGTGAAAGTAGCCAACATTGTGCTTGAAAAAGCAAAGCGCATGGTGGAATGTGGTCATGATGTGGTAATTCTATTAGACTCTATTACTCGTCTGGCACGTGCTTACAACACCGTTTCCCCTGCTTCTGGAAAAGTGCTTTCGGGTGGAGTGGACGCCAATGCACTTCACCGACCCAAACGTTTTTTTGGTGCAGCACGGAATATAGAAGGAGGTGGTTCACTGACCATAATAGCAACCGCATTAACAGAAACTGGATCGAAAATGGATGAAGTTATTTTCGAAGAGTTTAAAGGTACTGGTAATATGGAGCTTCAGTTAGATAGAAAACTTTCTAACAAACGAATATTCCCTGCTGTTGATATCATCGCGTCCAGCACACGCCGAGAAGATCTGTTACTTGATAAAGAAATCATGAATAGAATTTGGATCCTCCGTAATTACTTGGCCGATATGAACTCTACAGAAGCAATGGAGTTTATAAGAGACAAAATGGTGAGAACCAACTCCAATGAAGAATTCTTGGTTTCGATGAATGACTAAAAAACACAACATATTTTAACATCTTGAAAAGAGACCTCTGCTTTTGCTAAGGTCTTTTTTTTATCCCCAGTTTAAAAAGTTTTTAAAGTTCCCAAATCGAATTGGGCAAAATCTACAGGTCATCCTCCTTCCAAAGCCTATTTGAAACGAAAAAGCCCTAATTCCTTATTTTTAAAAGATTTAAATAACACTTTTGGGTGAAAATTGCAATGTGGAAATTACAATATGACCATTTGTAATCTTAAATTTGCACTACACAAAGAAATAATTCTTAGATATGGTGCAGGCTTTTTTAAAAACACACAAATACCTGCTTGAACATTTAGAAGTGCCAGTAAGGCGAGGCTTAATGGATAAAGTCAACTGGAATGAACGACTAATTGGTATTATTGGAGCGCGTGGGGTAGGAAAAACAAATTTCTTGTTAGATTATGTCTCATCTAATCATGGAATGGATAAATCATGTTTATACATTAATTTAAACAATCTCTATTTTTCAGATAAATCGATTGCTCTGTTTGCCGATGAATTTCAAAAAACGGGGGGAAAAACATTGGTTTTAGATCAAGTTTTTAAATATCCCAACTGGGCCAAAGAACTTATCTACTGCTATGACAGCTTCCCAGAGTTGCAAATTATTTTTAGCGGATCGCCCTTGATGCGTAATGAGAAAGAGGATGCTGAACTGGAGGCACGAGCAGCAATATATAATTTGGAAGGATTTTCATTTAGAGAGTACATCAATTATAAGACAGGCAAAAACTTTAAATCCTACAACTTTTCTGAGCTGTTAAGTAATCATGAAAAGATTGCAACCAAAATAGTTGATGAAATTAAGCCACTGGCCTATTACAACGATTATTTGCACCATGGATATTACCCCTACTTTTTAGAAGAACGCAACCATTTAGAGAACTTATTAAAAAATATAAACCTTATTTTAGAAGTTGACATAAGTTACCTACAACAAATAGAATTAAAATATTTACCCAAACTCAGAAAACTGCTCTTTACAATAGCCTGCTCAGCCCCTTTTCAGCCCAACATTAGTAAACTCAGTACGGAAGTAGAAACGAGCAGAGCTACCATCATTAATTATCTAAAATACCTGAGTCAAGCCAATCTGATTCACCTACTTTATGAAGGAGAAGCAGACTATTTAAAAAAACCAGCCCAAATATATCTCCAAAACCCCAACCTGCTATATTCAGTAGCAAGTGGAGAGATAGATCAAAGCATTCTGAACAAAACATTTTTGTGTAGTCAACTTCATCAACATGAAATAAACTACTGTAAAGAAGCTGACTTCCTTATTGATGGGAAATATAAGTTCTATGTTGAGAAAGAATGCCACACAAGAGGAAATAAAAAAGAGACTATAACTGCATGCGAAATGGAGGAAATAGGCAAAGGACAAAACATCCCACTATGGTTGTTTGGATTTTTATCCTAAGCCTTCATGCGGATTATAGCATTTCATAATACCAGAGAAATTAATTTAAATTATTAACTACAAAGAAAAATAACAGATGGCAAAAGCAAAGAAGTTTATCACATGTGATGGGAACTATGCTGCGTCGCACATCGCTTATATGTTTAGCGAAGTGGCCGCCATTTACCCGATCACGCCTTCTTCAACCATGGCCGAACACGTCGATGAATGGGCGGCCTATGGAAAGAAGAATATTTTTGGCGAGACCGTAATGTTGCAGGAGATGCAATCAGAAGCAGGTGCTGCTGGTGCGCTACACGGATCATTACAAGCTGGTGCATTAAGTACAACATTTACTGCTTCGCAGGGATTGTTACTGATGATCCCTAATATGTATAAAATCGCAGGTGAGTTGTTGCCTGCCGTTTTTCACGTTACAGCACGAAGTCTTGCCGCACAAGCACTTTCTATTTTTGGTGACCACAGTGATGTTATGGCTGCTCGTCAAACAGGATTTGCATTATTAGCAACAGGAAGCGTGCAGGAAGTAATGGATTTAGCTGGCGTTGCCCACTTGGCAGCCATCAAATCAAGAATTCCTTTCATGCACTTTTTTGATGGTTTCCGTACCTCGCACGAAATTCAGAAAATTGAAGTGGTGGAGCAAGATGACTTAGCTAAATTGGTGGATCACAAAGCATTAAAGAAGTTTAGAGATAATGCTTTAAATCCTGCAAACCCAGTGACGCGTGGTACTGCTCAAAACCCAGATATCTATTTTCAAACACGCGAAGCATCCAACCGTTTTTATGATGCCATTCCTGACATCGTAGCGGATTATATGGATGATATCACAAAAATTACAGGACGTAAATATCGTCCGTTCGACTATTATGGTGCAGCTGATGCAGAAAACATCATTGTTGCCATGGGTTCGGTAACCGATACCATCAAAGAAACTGTGGATTACCTGAATGCTAAAGGCGAAAAGACCGGATTGATTGCAGTTCATCTTTATCGTCCTTTCTCAGCCAAATACTTCTTCGAAGCATTCCCAGAAAGCACGAAAAGAATTGCTGTTTTAGATCGTACCAAAGAGCCAGGAGCCAACGGTGATCCATTGTATTTGGATGTTTGCGAACTCTTTAATGGCAAAAAGGATGCGCCCCTAATTATTGGTGGACGTTACGGATTGTCTTCAAAAGATACTACCCCATCACAGATTGTTGCAGTATTCAACAATTTGAAGATGAATGAGCCCAAAAACTATTTCACTTTGGGAATTGTGGACGATGTAACTTTCAAATCGTTGCCTTTATTGCCAGAACTCGAGTTGGGAACAAAAGGAACCTTTGAAGGTAAGTTTTATGGTTTGGGTTCAGATGGTACAGTAGGTGCCAATAAGAACAGCATTATGATTATTGGTGACAACACCGATAAGTTTGCACAAGCCTATTTTGCTTACGACTCCAAAAAATCAGGAGGAATTACCATTTCTCACTTACGTTTTGGAGACGACCCCATTCGTTCGCCCTATTTGGTTAACACACCTGACTTTGTAGCCTGTCACGTACCTGCTTATTTGGGACGTTACGACATGTTGAAAGGTCTTAAAAAAGGTGGATACTTCCTCCTCAATAGCCATTGGGATGCAAAAGAGACCCAAGAGAAATTGCCCAACGACGTAAAACGTTATTTGGCGCAAAATGAAATCAACTTATACATCATTAATGCTACAGATATTGCTACGGAAATTGGTCTGGGTAACCGCACCAACACCATTATGCAATCGGCATTTTTTAAAATTGCTGAGGTAATTCCTTACGACCAAGCTGTGGATCAGATGAAGAAATTCGTCATTAAATCCTTTGGTAGAAAAGGTGAAGAGGTCGTAAGAATGAACCACCAAGCCATTGATCGTGGTGGAGACGTTACCAAAGTAGAGGTCCTTGCAGAGTGGGCAAATTTAGCCGACGAAAAGGAAGAGGCATCCACCAACGGATTGCCAGACTTCATCAAAGACGTAGTGATGCCCATCAATGCTCTAAAAGGTGATGATTTACCTGTGAGCGCATTTACAGGTCGTGAAGATGGAACTTTTCCTGCAGGAACCACCGAGTACGAGAAACGAGGCATTGCTGTAAATGTGCCTGAATGGATAAGTGAAAACTGTATCCAGTGTAACCAGTGTTCTTATGTTTGTCCACACGCTGCGATCCGTCCATTCTTGTTGAATGAAGCAGAAGTTGCTGGTGTACCAGAAGGAACAGATACGCTAAAACCCATCGGCAGAGGCTTCGACACGCTACAATACAAAATTCAAGTAAGTGTATTGGATTGTACAGGTTGTGGAAACTGCGTGGAAGTTTGTCCATC
>CAZJDS010000167.1:0-355 GCA_964544795.1 uncultured Alkaliflexus sp.
GGAAAAAATGACCTGCAATTATTAATCCTAGGAAAAGAGTAAACAATATCTCTTTTATTTTTTTATTTGTAATTCTTTCAAAAAACGACGCCAAAAGAACTGAAGCACTTACTGCTGCGATGGGTAGCATTTCCATCGAGAAGAAGGGCGTTAGCAAGATTCCAGTCGTTAAAAGTAACATCCACATAAATATTCGAAAATAAAACCTCACTTTCACTTTTCTTATAGGCAGGCTACGAACAGTTGATAGCAAGGCCAACGCCAACAGCAGGATAATCGAAGCCATGAAAAGTTGTGAAAAAAGCGTATGGTTGTATTGACCTGGATTGGCCAAGATGTTTTCTTGTATTTCCTG
>CAZJDS010000167.1:365-5946 GCA_964544795.1 uncultured Alkaliflexus sp.
TCCTGCAAGAACCAAGTCAATTTATCAAATAGAAAGAAATAGGTGAAGGAGAATATAAAGGGGAGTGCCAATCCTGCCAATGCACCTAATATATTTTGCAGGTTTAAAATTCGTAAAATTCCCATGGCTACAAGTATGAATGGAAATATAAAGACCCCCTTTATATAGATAAGTGATCCGATCCCGATTAAGAACCCTGCGTCAAAACAGATGTTGACGACTTGAGCACGGCTCGTTTGACTCAATATTCTCTCCAGCCCATGGGTGAAAAAAAAGAGGTAAAACAGAACTGGATTGAGCTTTTGCACAGATAGAAAAGCACTCACCATCAAGCTAAATATTAATAGGGTGATCATGCTTTGTGTATAAAGGAGCCCATGTCTTGTTACCATCCTGTTTACTGACAGCCCGCTGAGCGTAACCAATAAAAGCGATGTTAATGCAGCTATGAATTGTGAATGCCCCAGCCAAGGCAGTATGAAAGTATTCCAAATAGGCATAGCAGGATTATCCAGCGCTGTGATATTTGCTATATCTACGGTAAAAAGGCGCATCCACAACAGAATTACTATGAATGGCGTAATTATAATCGTACTCAGGGAATTGTTATGAAGTTTGTTAAACAGCATACTTTCTTAAATCAAGTCAAATCCTATGTCTTTTCTAAAATACTTTCCTGTAAATAGAACTTTTTCAGCACCTCTCATAGAGGCATCGCGTGCTTCAGCAATAGTTTCTGCCAAAGATGTGATGGCAAATACCCTCCCCCCTGCGGTGATGATTGAGCTGTTCTCTTCAGTTGTACCTGAATGAAATAGTAAAGTTTCCTTTGAGTTGGTTGAATTGCTAATTTTTACTCCTTTTTTATAGTCGCCAGGATATCCCCCTGAAACCAAGACCATTGTAACTGCAGCTCTTGGATCTACCCGTGTGGTATGTTTATCCAACTCTCCTTTTCCAGCGGCCATAAGAAGTTCTACCAAATCATTTTTTAAACGAGGAAGAACCGCTTCAGTTTCTGGGTCACCCATGCGTACGTTGTATTCGATAACATAAGGTTCGTCCTTCACTTTAATAAGGCCTAAGAATATAAAGCCTTTGTAAGGGATCTCCTCTTTTGCTAGGCCATTTACAGTGGGTTGGATGATTCTTTGGTCCACTTTTTCCATAAACTCTGCATCGGCAAAGGGTACGGGTGACACAGCACCCATTCCACCTGTGTTGAGTCCTGTATCACCTTCGCCAATTCGCTTGTAATCTTTAGCTTCGGGCAAAACCACATAGTTTTTGCCGTCTGAAAGAACAAAAACAGAAAGCTCAATTCCACTTAAAAACTCTTCAATGACAACAGTGTTGCCTGCTGCTCCAAATTTACCGCCCAACATATTTTCTAATTCCTGACAAGCTTCATCATATTCATCAATGATTAGAACGCCTTTTCCCGCGGCCAAACCATCTGCTTTCAGCACATAAGGAGCAGGTAAGCTTTTAAGAAATTCTTTGCCTTCTGTGACATTGGAAGCGTTTACGGATAGATATTTGGCGGTAGGGATATTGTGGCGATCCATGAACCGTTTGGCAAACTCTTTACTGCCCTCTAATGCAGCCCCTATTTTAGAGGGGCCGATGATAGTAACATGGCTGAGTGTTTTGTCTGACGTGAAATCATCCACAATTCCTCTTACCAGTGGCTCTTCAGGACCAACGACCACTAAGGTGATGTTGTTTTTCAGAACAGCTTCTTTCAGAGCTTTGAAATCGTTGACTTGGATGGGTAAATTACTTCCCAATTGAGAAGTTCCTGCGTTGCCTGGCGCAAAATAGAGTTGTTGAGCCAACGGGCTTTGTTTTATTTTCCAACCAAATGCATGTTCACGACCACCTGAGCCAATTACCAAAACGTTCATTCTTGTTCTATTTTATCTGTTGTAATATTACTATTATTTTAAACTCATAAGTCTACTCTAAAAGTAGAAGTCCTTTGATTTTTTTATTCCTCCGTGCTTTCTAACAGCGAAGTATATTATTAAAAACAAATGAACTGTCACAAGTCCCCTCAGGGGATTTAGGGGCCCAACTCACTCTCCAATCACGTCGAAAGTATACCCTTCTTTAGATAGATATTCTAAGCTTTTGGGCAGAGCTATTTTCAATCTGCTCCAAGCTTTTAACGAATCGTGAAAAACAATAATGGAGCCAGAACGCACATTTTTTTTTAAGTTTTCAAACACTTGTTGTGGGGAAAGATCCTGTCTGTAATCCATCGTTAGAACATCCCACATGATAATTTTTTTAAACTTTCTTTTTAATTTTCCAATTTGCCATGGAAATAGGATCCCATGCGGTGGACGAAATAGTTCTGAGTTCACCCAATCTCCGCAGAGTTCTACATCTTTTAAATAGGTTTTAAAATCACCTAATTTAACGGGAGCATGTGAATAGGTGTGATTCCCTACTTTCATACCCTCTTTGTGCAGAAGTTGATAAATAGCTGGATGCTTCCGCACATTGTCTCCTACACAAAAGAAAGTAGCTTTGGCATTATAGGTCTTTAAAGTCTCTAACACCCAAGGGGTAATTTCTGGAATAGGCCCATCATCAAAGGTGATAAAAACTCTTTTGTCTTTACCCTTTTCTCTCCAAGTTGTCCTAGGAAAGAGGAGCCTCAGAAACCATGGGGGCTGAATCTGCCACTGTTTCTCTTTAATTTTCAAAGAAACCTAATCTTTTAAAAGCTACATCATATTTATCATTGATTTCTTCCATCAATTCTTTACGCTTAAAGTTGTTAAGTGACTTTATTATTTCAGAATAGATGGCCATGTTTCGTTGAATCTCATTCATGCTGGCGTTGCGAAACTTAGGTTTTAAGGAGGTGAAAAAATCTAGCTCTTGAAAATTAAGATCCGACAAACCTCGTATTATTTCGTCTCCTTTCTCTGGTGCATCCACGCCGTAATAGGCTTCTGCAATGAAAAGAGAAAAGTAGTTATGAGGAATACGATCAGAAGGCAACACCTCCATAGTCTTATTCAAAACTTCTAAGGCTTTCTCTTTATCTCCTTCTTCAATTAGGGCAGTGGCTAATCTTGATAGATTATTACGAATGTTAATACCCATTCTCTGGTGATTTTCGTCCAGATAAACTCTTTCATCATTCCATCCATTAAAAACGAATCGATTCATTACGTTATTGTACATTTTTTCAGTGTCCACTCGTCCATACTGCCCATCACCAGAAGTGGTGTGAATGGGCGTAATTTGATAACCAAACCCTTCTAGTTGGAAATAGTTTTCCAGACCTACATAATTCTCGCTACCTACTGTCACAGCAAAATAAATGGGTCTATCCCAGTTGTTTTCAGCTAAAAGATCGAGTACCATGAGTTCATTCTTTAAAATGCTTTCCTTTTTTAGGGTGATATAGATTGTCGAGTCCACCAAATCTGCATACTTTTCACTTACCATGCCATTTGATTTTACTTTGTCCACATCCACATTCAGATAGAACTCTTTGGATGGCAAGTATTCAATTCTGCCCCGGTAGCCAGGAATTTCTTTTGTTTTAGGATTCTCGCTCACTAAAAACTTAATGGCTTCTTTGAGATCTACACTTCCCTCAATTCTATCGAAGAGCTCGACTCTATCTCTTTTGCCAGTTTCATAAGAGGGGCGATCCATGGAAAAGGGAAGTGGGTCAGATTCGTATGCTTTACGACGCATTTGATCTATGTACCAATCGGTTTGTAGGTAGCTTAGATTACATACACGCACGTCGGTTCTAACTCCTTCCACTTCTTGAGCATACCAAAGTGGAAAGGTGTCGTTGTCGCCATTGGTGAAGATGACTCCATTCTCTCCGACGGTATTTAGATAATTGTAAGCCAAATCTCGTGCAATGGTTCGGTGCGATCGATCGTGGTCATCCCAATTTTCGGAGGCCATAATGCCAGGAACCAATATTAATGTCGCCACTGCCACTAAGGGTGTAGCTACTTTACCCGATATTACTTTTCTAAGAAGATCCACCAATCCCAATACGCCCAATCCAATCCAAATGGAGAAGGCATAAAAGGATCCTGCATACGCATAATCTCTTTCGCGGGGTTGGAAAGGAGTTTGATTAAGATAAATGACAATGGCTAAACCTGTGAAGAAGAATAAGAGCATTACCACCCAGAAATCCCGCCGACCTGTTACACCTGCACCCATTTGAAATAAGAGTCCAATAATTCCTAACAACAATGGCAACATATAATATTTGTTGTTGGCTCTATTTTCTTTTAGATAATCTGGCAACTTACTTTGGTCTCCATACATCATATTGTCGATGAATGGGATACCTGTAATCCAGTTACCATGCTGAATCTCACCGTTGCTTTGAATATCATTTTGACGACCAGAAAAATTCCACATAAAATATCTCACGTACATGAAACGTACTTGATAGTTCAGAAAGAAAGATATGTTTTCAATGAAAGTTGGAACCTGAATGGTGGTGGGCTGACCTGACCTACCCTGAACTGAAACAGGTTTGCCTTTTACATTGGCCCATTGCTTGTATGCTTCTATATGCCTTGGTTCTCTACTGTGCATGCGTGGCAATAGAGTGGTTGTTCTATCATCATATTTAATTTTTGGGCGATAATCTACGATCTCATATTTCTTCTCTTTTTTAGCATAAACGGGCGTTCCTTTGTCTCCTTCCATGCTAGTCCAGTCGAGCGGCGAGTTATAATATTGCCCACTAAATAGTGGACGATCTCCGTACTGCTCTCGATTTAGATAGTATTGAAGTGAGAAAACATCTTCGGGTGAGTTCTGATCCATTGTTGGGTTTGCTGCCGAACGAATAACGATCATAGCAAAGGATGAATAGCCCATTAGAATAACTGCAATACCCGTCAAAACGGTGTTCATAACTGGCTTGTGATTTATATAGGTATAATAGATTCCATAGCACAAACCACCTATTAAAAGAAGCGCATAAATAATTACGCCTGTATTGAAAGGCAGACCAAATTCATTTACAAATAGAAGCTCAAACCAAGAGGCAATTTTTACAACTCCAGGAATGATGATGTATAAAATAGAGAGTAAAATGACCCCTGCCAATGCCAACGCTTTGATTGTGTTGTTACGGGTAACCTCATATTTTTTATAGTAATAGACCATAACAATGGCTGGAATAGCCAATAGGTTTAGGAGGTGAACTCCGATGGAGAGCCCCATGAGATAGGCAATCAAGATAATCCATCGGTTAGAGTGGGGTTCGTCTGCCACGTTTTCCCATTTAAGAATAGCCCAAAACACCATCGCAGTGAATAGTGAAGACATGGCATACACTTCACCCTCTACAGCTGAAAACCAGAAGGTATCTGAAAAAGTATAGGCTAAAGCACCTACCATACCCGCTGTTAAAACTGCCCAACCCCGCCATGGCTCAGGATTTTCAGCATTCTTTATAAATATTTTGAAGCCAAGGTGGGTAATAGTCCAAAATAGGAAAGCTATAGTTAAAGCACTGGCCAGTGCCGACATGATATTAACTGTAATTGCTATTTTAGTTACGTCACCCGCA
>CAZJDS010000168.1:0-5928 GCA_964544795.1 uncultured Alkaliflexus sp.
GACGGAGATCACAAGTTCCGTTGCAACGAACAACAGCCACCTGAGGTTTTGCTTTACCTGCCTCTTTACCTAAGATATCAGCTACTCGAGTCATAGTAGCTTCACCACCCACAGGACAATTCATATCTGAGATATCATCGGCTTTTATTAAAGCCTCAGCAAATGCACGACACCCAGGGAAACCACAACCGCCACAATTGGTGGCAGGCAATGCCTCTTCCACCTCATCAATACGGGGGTCTTCAAAAACGTAGAATTTTTTAGAAGCTACATAAAGAATGATAGCCGAAACTATCCCCAACCCCACCAACGTAATTATAGTTATAAGAACAACACTCATAATGGTTATTCATTTTTAGATTTAACAGAAAACGCGAAGGTCTTTTTCATCGCTTTTCCAGCCAAATGCATTGTAAAAAAATAAGGCACCAAAACCAATAAGGCCAAGGCACCAGATATATTTTCATTCCCTGTAACCGAAAATGTTACAGCTAATGTTGAAATCACTAAAATTAAAGGCAAAACATATGCCCACCAAGTAGCTTTAAGTCCTTGAGAATTGGTACCAACAATCACTACTTTCTGACCAGGTAGAAACTTCTCATGGCTAATCACATCCACCTCTTTCTCTTGAAGATCCGCTGCTGAGCAAGCCCCCTTTGCATGACAAGAAGCACAAGCAGATTCACTAACAATGTGTATTTTCACATGATTACCATCCATCTCCTTCACAATCCCCTCATGTTCAATAGTCTTCATCTAAAAGTCATTTAATTTCAGAGGCGTATATATTTTCCTCATCACTTCAATTCTATATTAAACTACCCCGAAGATCTATATTTCAGGTTTTTGAATTACACTCAGAAACTCTATATAAATCGTTTGAACGTCAACAAATGTATAAATTAAGAATGAGAAGAATTACTTAAAACGGTCAGGTTCAAGTAGTTTTTGTTTAGAATAAATAAGAATAAGGAAGATGAAAATCTGTTAGAAACTGAAAACAAGAAGGTTGTATTGCAATGTAGAGATTGCAATTTTGAAAAGTTAGTGTAAAACAGATCAAACATTTTTTTAAACGAAATGAAAAGTATAGATGAGTTTTGAAGAATAAAAATCAACTAATCATACTCCAATTCATCTTTTGGCGTGCAAGCTTGGTCAATTGTTTAGAAAGCACAAAGTTTTCTTCTCTTTCAAGGAGTGGATCGTTCTCCAATATCTCTTGCGCCATATCGCGCCCCATCTGAAGCAACTGATTATCTCGTGAAAGGTTGGCAATTTTCAATTCAAAAGGTAAACCCGATTGTTGGGTACCTTCCAAATCACCAGGGCCGCGCATTTTCATATCTGCCTCGGCAATTTCAAACCCATCATTGGTACGGGTCATAATTTCCATCCGTTTGCGAGTCTCTTCTCCTAATTTGTATGAAGTCATCAATATACAATAGCTCTGCTCAGCCCCTCGCCCCACACGCCCGCGAAGTTGATGCAGTTGTGACAGGCCAAATCGTTCAGCACTTTCAATCACCATTACAGAAGCATTGGGCACATTAACGCCCACTTCAATTACGGTGGTGGCCACCATGATATCTGCTTTCCCATGCGCAAATAGTTCCATAGCCGCTTCTTTCTCGGAAGGTTTCATACGTCCATGAACCATCACAACTTCCCGATCAGGAAAAGACTTCAACATATATTCATATCCTTCTGACAAGTTTTTAAAATCCATTTTCTCCGATTCGTCAATCAAGGGATAGACCACATACACCTGCCGCCCTTTATCCAACTCCTGATGAAGAAATCGATTGAGAGAATTACGACGATTATGAAAGTAATGAGCTGTCTGAATCGCTTTTCGCCCAGGTGGGAGTTCGTCAATGATTGAAACATCCAAATCGCCATAAACGGTCATGGCCAATGTTCGTGGAATGGGCGTAGCAGTCATCACCAACACATGGGGCGGTTGTGGGTTTTTTGCCCAAAGCCGTGCACGTTGTTGCACACCAAATCGATGTTGCTCATCAATCACTACCAATCCAAGGTGCTTAAACACAACAGTATCTTCAATCAGGGCATGTGTACCAATGAGAATTTGTAATTGCCCCTCCCGCAAAGTAGAATCAATGATTTCACGTTCCGACTTTTTTGTGGAACCTGTAAGTAACGCCACTTTAATTCCCAAAGGAGCCACCATTTCTGCAATGGTATCATAATGCTGTGAAGCCAAAATTTCTGTAGGTGCCATCAAACAGGCCTGAAAATCATTGTCTAAAGCGATGAGCATCACCAAAAGAGCCACGAGGGTTTTTCCGCTACCCACATCGCCCTGCAGCAACCGATTCATCTGATGCCCGCTGCCCATATCTCGTCGCATTTCCCTTACCACGCGTTTTTGCGCCTCCGTCAATTCAAAGGGCAGCTGCTCCGCATAAAACTGATTGAAAAAATCCCCTACATGAGCAAAAAGGTGTCCTTTAATATTCAAAGAACGTTGCGCTTTCAATTTTAAAATATTCAACTGAATATAAAAGAGCTCCTCCAACTTCAAGCGAAATCGAGCTTTTTCCAGCAGTAATGTTTCTTTAGGAAAATGTACAACTCGCAACGCCTCATCCAATCTCATTAATTTATGCTTTGTAATAATGTATGCGGGTAAAGTTTCAGGGATTTTTCCTTTGTAATGTTGAAAAAGAGAAAAAATAAGTTTTTGAAGTACTTTAGAGTTGATAAAATTACTTTTCATCTTTTCCGTAGTGTTGTAATGTGCCTGCAAACCTGATTGCATAAGGGGCTTTCCTTCTTCAAACCTGTCTATTTCAGGATGAACAATATTGATGATGCCCTTAAATACAGAAGGTTTACCAAAAACAATATAAGTGTAATCAGGATGAATACTACTTTTAACATACTTCAACCCCTTAAACCACACCAATTCAATAGTGCCAGTACCATCTGAGAATTGAGCTGTCATTCGCTTCGCCCGACCTTCACCTACAGTTCTTAAAGAAGTAATCCTACCCTTTAACTGAATGTTCTGCAGGGTGGCATCCACTTCCCGAATTGTAAAAATACGGCTCCTATCCACGTATTTATAGGGGAAATAGTAGAGCAGATCTTCATAGGAAACTATACGAAGTTCTTGTTTCAGAAGTTGCGCCCGTTTGGGACCCACTCCTGGAAGATACATAATATTTAAGGTAGATAGTTCTGACATCTCTAAATGTCAAAAATAAGAGAAAGAATAGTCTGTTGCAAGTAGAAAGCACTCTTAAGGATTTCAAATTGCCACTTCATGCAACTCCGTATAGTTAATAAGTTTTAGATGAAACCCGTTTCCATTTTAGTTTCGTTCAATCATCCGAATGCTTTTAGCTATATTTACCAAAAAATATAAAGGAGTGAATTGGTTTCAGGCAAAAGAGTATATTAAATATCGACTAAAATCTGGTCATCGAAAAGGGTTTGGCATCCATTCTCCTTTCGTATTTGAGTTTGTAAATCTTATTTTAAGAGAGAGACGACCTTATTACATTTTCTCAAGAATAGAAGCTTGGCGAAATGCGCTTAGTAAAAGCCAAGTATTAATTGAGGTGAACGATATGGGTGCAGGCAGTAAAGTCAACAATTCTGCACAACAAAAGATCGCGAGCATAGCACGAAAAAATGCTCTTCCCAAAAAGTATGGTCAGCTTCTTTTTAGAATCGTAGAACGCTATCAATTTCGCAATATTCTTGAGTTTGGAACCTCCTTGGGCATGAGCACCCTCTATTTAGCACTCTCAAATTCAGAAGCACGGGTGGTTACTTTAGAGGGAAGTTCCACGTTGTCAGAATTGGCAAGACGCACTTTTCAGGAAATGGGTACATCCAACGTGGAATTAGTTCAAGGTGATTTTGATGATACTTTGTTGAAATCAATTCAAAAACTACCTTCGCTTGACTTTGTTTTTTTTGACGGAAACCATAGGAAAGAACCCACTTTGCGCTATTTTAAAAGCTGTTTAAAAAGAGCAAACAACAACTCCATCTTTATTTTTGACGATATTCATTGGTCGAAGGAGATGCATCAAGCTTGGAATGAGATAATTCAACATCCAAGCATAACCATCTCCATAGATATTTTCAGAATGGGAATTATTTTTTTTCGCAAAGAGTCTAAAAAACAACATTTCACCATCCATTTTTAAACTTTACTTCATCACAAGCATCTAAACTGAAAATGTATCATCAACAAATTTCATAATAATGACGAATAACGTTATCGAAATCGAAAATATTGAAAAAAACTATCAGGTAGGAACTCAGGTAGTAAGAGCTTTAAGAGGGGTGACAACTACTATTGAACGGGGTGACTATGTGGCAATTATGGGGCCTTCCGGTTCAGGAAAATCCACCTTAATGAATCTTATTGGCGCACTGGACACCCCTTCTGTAGGGAAATATGTTCTTAACGGAACTGATGTGAGTCAACTTACCGATGAGCGATTGGCCGAAATTAGAAATAAAGAGATAGGCTTCGTTTTTCAAACCTTTAATCTTCTTCATCAATACGATGCCTTAGAAAATGTGATCTTGCCACTCATTTACGGCGGTGTATCAAAAGCAGAACGCATAGAGAGAGGCCGTGAAGCACTTATAAAAGTAGGGTTGGAAGATCGCATGGATCATAAACCCAACGAGCTTTCTGGGGGACAGCGCCAGAGAGTGGCAGTAGCAAGAGCTTTAGTCAATCGTCCTTCCATCATACTGGCCGATGAGCCTACTGGAAACTTAGACAGCAAAACATCCATCGACATCATGAGACTCTTTGACGATATACATGAGCAAGGAAATACAATTATCTTGGTAACTCACGAAGAAGAAATCGCCCGTCATGCACATCGCATCATACGACTTCGAGATGGAGTAATTGAAATTGATGAGAGAAATAAAGAGATTCTGAAAATGAAAAAGTTATGATTGATCAACGAATGATAACCTTTTTACTTTTTAATTGTTTGAAAAATAAGGAAACAGTTAAAACCCATTAAATGAAGAAAAGCTTAGTTTATACCAAAACCGGAGATAAAGGGACCACAGCACTTATTGGTGGCACACGCGTTCCCAAGGATCACTTCAGGTTAGAGGCCTACGGCACAGTGGATGAGTTGAACACAAATGTAGGGATGATTCGCTCCTACCCTATTGACGATGAAACAGTAAAATCTATCATACGCATTCAAAATCAACTTTTCACCATTGGAAGCTATTTGGCCACAGACGATACAGTGAGCGATCTTAGAAAACGACTAGTTACAGACGACAAAGAGATCGAGTTTTTAGAATTACAAATGGACAGTTTAGAAAATAAACTTCCTCCACTAAGTAATTTTGTGTTACCAGGTGGGCATCCAACTGTTGCTCAATGCCATATCTGCAGAACTGTTTGTCGGAGAGCAGAAAGAAGGGTTATTTCAATGTCTGAACAAGTAGAAGTAGATGAGTGGGTAATTAAATATTTAAATCGATTATCTGACTATTTCTTTGTTTTATCACGCTTTTTGACTGATTATTTCAAAATAGATGAAATTCCTTGGGTCGCTTCCTTGCATGATTGATATTTTTTTATAATTTCGCCAAAAAGAGCAACTCATCTATAATTAAATATTGTCAGCAGATTTAAAAAAACAAATATTATGTATTGGACTCTAGAATTGGCAGCGAAACTTGAAGATGCACCCTGGCCTGCATCAAAAGAAGAGTTAATCGATTTTGCCATCCGTTCCGGGGCACCTCTGGAAGTAATTGAAAATCTTCAAGAAATTGAAGATGAAGGTGAAATTTATGAAAGCATCGAAGATATTTGGCCAGATTATCCAACCAAGGATGATTTCTTCTTTAATGAAGACGAGTACTAAGTAAAAATTAAGTTTTATTATCCATCCT
>CAZJDS010000169.1:0-5846 GCA_964544795.1 uncultured Alkaliflexus sp.
GGTCGTTTTTAAAGTAAAAGCATGTTTTTGAATCTCCGTATTGCCAAAAAAATTAGTTTTACATCCTGTAGCTATCACCAGGTAATCGTAAGAAAAATCACCGATGGAAGTTTGCACCTTCTTCTCTTTGTCATCGACCTTTAAAACATTGGCCAGCCGAATACGTATATCTGCTCGTTTATAAAATATTCTGCGAAGTGGGAAAGAGATACTGGAAGGTTCGATTTGTGAAGTGGCCACTTGATAAAAAAGTGGTTGAAACTGATGATGATTTAATTTATCGATAAGCAAAATATCAAACTCATTCTTAGGAAGACGAAGTAAAAACTGTAATCCTGCAAACCCTCCGCCTACTACAATTATTTTTTTCTTCATAATTCAATTACTTTAATATTCAAAAAAGAGCGCCTCATAAGCATAACAAACGAGGCGCTCAAAGTATGGTTAAAATAGTTTAAATGTCTATTACTATTCTAATTTAACATTTTAAGAGATCTTGTATTGATCAGTTTTATCAACACTCCAGCCTCCTTTTAGCCCAAAAATGAACCAAACCAAAGCCAAAACCCCAAGAGCAAATAGAGTATCTCCAATTACCCGAGCCCATTTCAAAATCATCATATAGTCCTGATTGAGGAATTCGGCTGAACGAGCATACCATAAACCTTCCTGAACACTTGCAACCGTTTGTGCCAAACCAATGGGTAATAGGCTAAGTACGATCATAGCGGCTAAACCTATATTGATCATCCAAAAACCAAACTTTATCCATTTTTCTTTCCATACTACAGTTGGATTCATATCACGTAATACAAACAACATCAATCCAATACCCAACATGCCATATACGCCAAACAGCGCACCGTGTCCATGAGCAGCAGTGGTATTTAAACCTTGCATGTAATACAATGCGATGGGCGGATTAATTACAAAGCCCAAGATACCAGCTCCCACTAAATTCCAGAAAGCTACTGCAATGAAGCTATAGATAGGCCATCTGTATGCTTTGATCCAGTCTGAACTTTTATAAGCCTTAACATTGTCATACGCTTCATAACCCATAAATACCAAGGGTACCACCTCAAGTGCGCTAAAAGAAGCGCCAATAGCCATAACCGCCATTGGCGTCCCAGTAAAATAGAGGTGATGAAAAGTTCCTAAAATTCCGCCAGATAAGAAAATGGTGGTGGCAAAAATGACTGATATTGTAGCCGTTGATACTGTCACCAGCTTCAACCGAACAAATAGAAAAGCCATGATGACAACTGCAAACACTTCAAAGAATCCTTCTACCCAAAGATGAACTACCCACCAGCGCCAGTATTCAGCAATGGCTAAATGAGTTTGCTGCCCCCACATAAGTCCCGCACCGTAAAATGCAGTAATAGCAAGGGAGGCAATTAAGAACATGACAAGAAGATTTCGACTTTCTGATTTTTTCTTTAGTGCTGGCCACATGGCTCTTGCCATTAACACAAACCAAAGAACCAAACCTACAAAAAGAAGGGCTTGCCAGAAACGTCCCAAATCAACATACTCATATCCTTGGTGACCGAACCAGAAATTTTGTGCCAATCCCAACTTTTGCATTACGCCGAACCATTGTCCTGCCAATGATCCTACGACAACAATTAGCAGAGCGATAAAAAGGACATTAACACCCAATTTTTGAAATTTAGGTTCATAACCTGAAATTGCTGGAGCGTAATACAATCCTGTTCCTAACCATGAAGTGGCAATCCAAAACATAGCCAACTGAACATGCCAGGTACGTGAAATAGAATAGGGCAACCAGTTGGCCAAGGGGATTCCATAAAACGCCTGTCCCTCAACCCCATAATGTGCAGTAATGACCCCAGCTAAAACTTGAACTAAAAGCAACAGCGTAACTATCCAAATATATTTTAAAGTTGCCTTTTGAGAAGGGGTTTGGTAGGCATTGTCAAAAGGAAACTCTTTGGGATAATCGACCTCTTCCTCTCGCTTTGAAGCGTAAAACCATACCATAAAACCTATACCAGCAATCAGAATAATCACACTAAAACCAGTCCACAATATCATGGCTCCTGTGGGATTATTTCCAATCAACTCATCTGCTGGCCAATTGTTGGTGTAAGTAATATCTTTCCCTGGTCTTTGCGTGATACATGACCACGATGCCCAAAAGAAAAAAGCATTCATTTTGTGAACTCGTTCAGGATCCTTCAATGAATTGAGCGGAACGCTGTAAGCATCTCTTAAATCAGCCAGTTCAGGATCATCGGTAAATAGCCCTCCATAATGTGCACTATTGGATGCGATGGCTGCTGCCCGCATCGGAGAAATAGTTACTACACCTGTTTTAGGATCATGCGTATTGGTTCTCATTTCACGACGAAGCGTTACTTTTACCGATGCCTGCTCTTCTTCAGAAAGCTCTTCATACGATTTCTCATAATTAGTTAATGCAATTTGATCGATCAAAAAGAGAGCTTCGCGATGCAGCCAGTCAGCCGTCCAATCAGGAGCATGATAAGCCCCGTGTCCCCAAATGGAACCTAACTCTTGCCCTCCTACTGACTGCCAAACATTTTGACCGTCTTTAATATCTTGTTCTGTAAAAAGCTCAACACCTGCGGATTTAACAACCTTTTCGGGAATTGGTGGAGCAACTTGATAAATTTCATAGCCATAGTAGAGCAAAACAGCAAATGAAACCACCATAACGGCAATAAAGCCAAACCATAGTTTTTTTACATTCATAACTTATAGAGTTTTGTGGATTAATTAAATCTTAGAAACAAATATAAAATCTATAATTCAAATAAAAGACTTATTCATCCACAAATCTTCTATAAATGTAAGTACAATGCTAAAGAAGTAAGCTTAAAACCCTGAATCTCTATTAGTTTCTCATTTTTCAATAAATAAAAGTTCATGAAAAATAATTGAAAAGAAGAAGAAGAGAATTATATTGGCTCATTTAAGTATAACTCTAACAAAAATCAGCCTTTATAATGGCCATATCTTGTACCTTTAAGGCTTGAAAAAAATAAGAAAATGATAAATATGAAGAAATTATTATCAATTGCTCTTATTCTATTAGTTGGTTTTGCACCAAAGATAAAAGCAGACGAAGGTATGTGGATTCTACCTTTGATCCAGAAACTGAATATGGAAACTATGCAGAAAATGGGCTTAAAGCTCACTGCAGAAGAGATCTACAGTGTCAACAGCTCCAGCATGAAAGATGCTATAGTCATATTTGGTGGTGGCTGCACAGGAGAAATGATTTCAGATGAAGGCCTACTTCTGACCAATCATCACTGCGGATACGGACAAATCCAAGAACTCAGCTCGCTTGAAAACAACTATTTAGACAACGGTTTTTGGGCAGCAACCAAAGAAGAAGAACTTCCTGCTCCAGGCCTTTCAGTAACCTTCTTGAGAAACATGGAAGATGTAACTGAACAAGTTTTATCAGAAGTTACTGCTGACATGGATGAGGCAGAACGTCAAAAATCCATTCAAGAAATAAGTGATAAACTTATTAAAGAAGCCACCAAAGAGAACGATTACAAAGTGCAAGTAAAAGAGTATTTCGAAGGAAATCAATATTTCCTACTGATTTATGAAATCTACACTGACGTGCGCTTTGTAGGTGCACCCCCTTCCTCCATAGGCAAATTTGGTTACGACACCGACAACTGGATGTGGCCACGCCATACTGGGGACTTCGCGTTGTTCAGGGTTTATGCAGATGCTAAAGGGAAACCCGCAGACTACTCGCCCGACAACAAACCTTATCAACCAAAATACCATCTTCCCATCTCCATTAAAGGGTATGAGCTAAATGATTTTGCCATGACCTTGGGCTATCCTGGAAGCACAGAACGCTATCTCACCTCATGGGGAATAGAAGAAAGAATGCAAAGTTTTAACCAAGCACTAATCACTGTTCGCGGTGTAAAACAGAATATTTGGGCTGAATCCATGGCCAACAACAAAAAGGTTCGTTTACAATATGCTTCTAAGTTTTCACGTAGTTCCAATTATTGGAAAAACAGTATTGGAATGAATCGAGGATTGGAGAACCTGAATGTTTTAGACCTAAAAAGAACTTTGGAAACAGAATTTGCCAACTGGGTAGAAGTCAACGAAACAAATCGTAAAAAATACAAAGATGTTCTAAGCAGTTTAGAAGATGGTTATGCCAAGAGAGCAGAATCTTATAGAGTATTCGTCTATTTGCGAGAATCATTTTTAAGCGGTGCTGAAATATATATGTTTGCTTCGTATGCTACAGAATTAGAAAAAGCATTAGCGTCAAAAGATAATTCAAAAATTGAAAATGCGATAAAAAATCTAACGGAGGCTGCTGAAGATTTTTATAAAGATTACGATGCAAGCACCGATCAAAAAGTGTTAGCTGCTATGGTAAAACTTTATAAAAGTGAAGTTGACTCGAAATACTATCCCGAGATTTATAAAATCATCCAAAGTAAGTTTAAAGGTGATGCTGACAAATACGCTACATACCTTTTCAGCAAATCTATTTTTGTAAATGCAGAATCACTAAAAGCATTTTTGAGCAATCCAAAATTAAAAAAGTTGCAAAAAGATCCTGCCTTTGCGGGAGCTCAAGACATTTTTGAATTGGTAAAAAAGCTTCGAGATCAAAACTCAGAATCTGCACAACAGATTGATAAAGGTAATCGCCTCTTCATGGCTGGTTTGATGGAGATGCATCCAGAAAAGGTTTTTTATCCAGATGCCAACTTTACCATGCGCTTAAGTTATGGCTCTGTAGGTGATTATGTACCCAGGGATGCTGTTATATATAAGCATTACACAACTCTACAAGGGGTAATGGAAAAAGAAGATCCCCATGATAGAGAATTTGAAGTACCTAAAAAGCTAAAAGAGCTCTACCAAAACAAAGATTATGGACGTTATGCCGATAAGGATGGAAGGCTTTATGTGAATTTCACCACCAACAACGACATCACTGGAGGTAACTCTGGAAGTCCTGTTATTAATGGTGACGGTGAGCTTATCGGACTGGCTTTTGATGGCAACTGGGAAGCAATGAGCGGTGATATTGCATTTGAAAACGAGCTGCAAAAATGTATCAATGTTGACATTCGTTACGTACTATTTATCATCGATAAATATGCGGGAGCTCAACACCTTATAAACGAAATGACAATAGTTGATTAGCCGTTAATAGAGATCAACTCTACACTCATCAAGTTAAAGCTGCAAAAATATTTTGCAGCTTTAACTTACAAAACTAACATAAAGTCAACCTCTTCTATTGTCTCAAATTTATTACATTTGATGCTCCCATAAACAAAAACTCAGTTGTATGCATTTTGACTTTTTAGAAACTCTTTCAGGTTTTATTGTGTTATTTGCGGTAATCGACATCCTTGGTTCTTTACCCATTGTGATAGATATACGAGACAAGGGTGGACATATAAATTCTTTTAAGGCCGCAAGTATCTCATTTGTTCTTTTAGTTGTCTTTCTATTTTTAGGAGAAGCAATTTTAGGACTCTTCAGAGTAGATATTTCATCCTTTGCCATTGCAGGTTCATTTATTCTGTTTATTATGGCGATTGAGATGATTCTTGGCGTTCAAATTTTTAAACACGATTCTCCTGCGGGTGCCTCCATAGTTCCCATCGCATTTCCACTGATTGCAGGCGCAGGATCGTTTACCACTCTATTAACACTTAGGGCAGAGTTTGCATTGATCAATATTCTCATTGCCCTACTTTTAAATATTATTATTGTTTTCATCGTTCTCAGATACACCCATAAAATTGAAAAGTTTATTGGAAGAGGAGGGATTTATGTGATGA
>CAZJDS010000170.1:0-5831 GCA_964544795.1 uncultured Alkaliflexus sp.
ATCACTTCAGCATCACCCGCTTCCCAATCCAAAAGCATTTTACGTGCCTCTGCCATCAGCTTGGACTGCTTTTCAGCTTCTTCTTGACTGCAACCTTTTTCCGTAAGTGCTGCCAACTCTTTTTTATACTCTTGATCAAACTTCACATAATAATCGCCTACCAGATGATCTCCTTTTTTACCAGTTGATTCAGGTGTGGCACCTTCGCCCCACTTTTTCCATGCCAACATGGATTTGCAAATGTGAATACCACGATCGTTCACAATATTGGTTTTTATCACTTGGTATCCATTTACAGCAGCAATCCGCGAAAGCGAAAAACCCAAAAGATTGTTGCGAATATGCCCCAAATGGAGAGGTTTATTGGTGTTGGGCGATGAGTATTCAATCATCATTAATGGGGAGGAGTCGGTGGGATGATTAAATCCAAAATCCTCCTTATAATTTAAATCATTCAATGCATCCAACCAATAAGAAGAGGTCAATGTTAAATTCAAGAATCCTTTTACTACCTCAATGGATGAGATGATGGAAAGTTTCTCTTTAATATATTGTCCAATATCTTGCCCAGTCTCTTCAGGACTCTTTTTTGAAAATTTCAACAATGGGAATACCACCAGCGTAAAATCGCCTTTTTGATCTTTTCGTGTGAGCTGAACTTGAAATGATTTTTCACTTAATTTTTCATTGTAAAGCACTTCAACAGCTTCTTGAGCTGCCAACTGTAACTGTAACTCTATGGTCATTTTAAATAGATTTGCTGGTTTATCGATATTTGATCTGCAAAGATAGAAAATTGAGCGTATTAAGTAATAAATGATGTGAATTTGAACGAGGAATTAGCTTTTGTGAAAAAGAGAATCCAGCCATCTGAAAAAATAATCAGTATAGAAAGTGGTGAAAAAGTATTTTAATGTTAAATTTAAAACTCTATATTGAGTTTGTATAATTACATAGATGATTTAAATATAGAAAAACAAGACCTTGCGGAACTTTTGCAACTAAAATTAATCGAATTATTAAAATATAGTTGATGAACTCACTTCTATTTTTTTACATTAAAACCCTCTTGTTTTTTTTAATAAAAACGGGAAACAATGCTGAAGTAAATGATATAATTTTTATACAAAAAAATATATATATCGGATTGGCAATTTTGGGGGTGGCAATGGTTATTTTTTTATATTACAACTTTAGAAAAAACCTGAAACGCAAATTTAAAAGTGATTCTATTATAGGTGAAACAAAAATAGTAAAGTCAGCATCAAACACAAATATAAAATCACTCTCGTTGGATGAATACCCCCAACCCATCGCAATATGCGATCAAACAGGAATCATAAAATTTGCCAATACTGCTTTTGGTAAAGTATTTGGATCCTCTCCAGAAAACATGAGAGATCTCCTTATCTATAATATTCTGCCTTCTCATATAGCTACTTCACTAACTTTTGCAGCAGATTTTAACAAAGAAAACTTTGGTCGTTCAAAAAATATTTTCTTTAGTCCCAACACCCAACATAAATATTTCGTGCGATGGGAAAAAGCGGAAAGTGATGTTTTGTCCAACGAAAACATTTGGATCACTTTAGAAACTGCCTTGGATGATTCTCTAAACAACATAAAAGCAGTACAAACACAAGAGAATTTGTTACAAGAAATCATTGACTTCTATCCTATGGCCATATTTGTTGAAGATATGAATGGAATTCTACTTTCTGCAAATAAAAAAGCATGTGACCTCCAAGGAATTGAAGCTTCTCAAATTAAGTCCGAAATAATTTCAAACCACTCTTTAGATGAGTATCGAGAAGAGCTTTTACAACAAAAAACAAGTGAAGATATAACTCCAATAATTTTTGAAACCATTTACTATCCTCAGTTTGGAAAAGCCATACCTGCTGAAATTAGAGCGGGAAGAATCACTTTTTTTGATCGACCTGCACTCTGCTTTATTATTAACGAGATTTCAGATTTAGTGGAACTATCAAAGAAATTGGATGATTACAAAATGAAATCGCAAGAGAGCGATCGTTTAAAGTCCTCTTTTCTTTCCAATCTTTCACATGAAGTGAGAACTCCACTCAACTCGATCTTGGGGTTTTCTGAGCTATTGGCCGAGCCAGAGATTAGCGTTAAAGAAAAATATGAATACCTTCAAATGGTTAGAAAAAGTGGTAAAAACTTACTCATCCAGATCAGTAATATGATTGACTTCTCAAAAATAGAAGCAGGTTTAGTCGATTTGAAAATAGAACTGTACAACATAGAAACACTATTCCATCATTTGCATGAGTATGCCACCGAAGAGCAAATAGATGAAGACAAAGTTCAGTTATTCTTTGATCTACCTGAAGAGATCTCTCAAAACAATATTGTAACCGATCGATTCAGACTAAAACAGATATTGAAAGTATTTCTCTCCAACGCTCTGAAGTATACAGAAACAGGTGTTATTGAGATTGGCGTAAACCTTAGAGCACCACAACTCTATGAGTTTTATGTGAGAGACACAGGTGTAGGAATTCCAGAAGAGAAACACTTGCAAATATTCGAAAATTTCAGGCAAGCCAACGACTCGAAGAGCCGTGGTTTCAGTGGAATGGGATTAGGACTCTCTATCGCTGCCCGATTGATCCAATTCTTAGGTGGCCATCAATGGGTTGTATCCAGACCCAACGAAGGTGCTGAGTTCAGGTGTGTGATTCCTGATTCAATGTACACCATTGACTCGCCCGTTCATCAGGTTTCTGGAGGGCCGTCCACAATGATTAAGAAGATAATGATTATATCACCCTCTGAACTCATTTACACCAATCTATGCAGAGATGCAAAACCCATTAACTATCAGGTTTTTTGGGCACAAAACGCAGAGGAGATGAAGGCGATGCTTCTTTCAAATAATATTCGAATTATATTGATTGATATTGATGGAATTACTTTTTGGCAAGAACTAATATCACGTATCAAAAAGATTCAGAAAAATTTGCGAATTATTGGGGTCTCTAATACCATAGATACCAAACGTAAAGAAAGACTCATTACCATGGGGTTAGACAATGTGATAAAAACGGCAGTTAATATTCCTGTTATCTTAAATATCATTGAAAGAAACGAAATTCCTTCTCTCAATCTGCTAACCTCTACTTTTAATAAAAACTAAAAACTTAGCTATCTTATTATAAATACGTTTACACAAGAACGAAAAATTAAAGAGGGAAAATCTTGCGGGTTTTCCCTCTTTTCAAAACGACTACCTTTTTTTCATTCATCTTCCAAGCCTTCTTTAACACTATCGTTAAATAGTTTATCGAATTCAGAAATCATCTCCTTGCGTAAATTAGAAAAATATTTTTTTACCAATTTTGGATTGTCTTTACCATCAACGTGATTAACCTTTGACAAAAGATTGGATCTAAAATCTAATGCACTGATTACATCTTTGGACAGTTTTTCATCACTCTCTTTGAAAAGTATTTGATTCATATAAGCCTGAGTGACCAATTCTGAGGCTAAAAAGTTAATATCTTTTTTTAATGATCTGATTGATGCCATAATTATTAATTTTAATTTATCTCCTCAAAGATAACTCAATTAATTAGATATGAAACGAGCATGAGAGTAGTTTCTCAGAAAGAAGGATGATTATTGGTGCAAGTTCCATGTGGCAATTCAAAATCAAATCATAGACACATATGAATATAATTCTCTCTTTTAAAGACCTTTCTGGAATTTCAACAAAGTCAAATTCTCTTTTAAAGTAGATAAAGGTAGATAGTTAGTTACATACTAATTCAATCACAAATTTCTCAATAATTCTAAGTTGGGCTAAAGCCCGATGGGAAAGCAAACAACTAACCCTGGGATAAATCTCAGGGCTAGTTAAGGATGTTCTACAAAATGTTTTTTTATAACTAAGCACGGCATTCATGCCGTGTAATATTGCATAACACAAATCGGTTTTAACCGAAACATAAATCTCCTAAGTAATCTCTTGCTGAACTGTTTATAAGGTTTAAGCGGGTTTATCTTCTTTTAAAAAAAGCCTATAAGTTTATGTACTTATCTACTGACCTTTTAAAGTGGAAATTATTTAATACCCGTTTTAAGGAAAACAAATTCCTCCACCACATTCTGCAAAGGATCAGGGAGTGAATGAATACGCGTAAGATGACACCCCTCGGGATTCACTACTTTCACACTATTCTTCAGTCCATCTATATTTGGAGAAGTAGCACTCCAAGGATCATTGCTCCCCACAATGTGAAGGGTGGCAGGATCAGCACGACGAAAACGTTGCATTATATTATGCGATGTAGCAGGATTAAAGAGAACCTTCTCTCCTACTTCTGGAATCAACAGATCGCTGCTAATCGTATCGGCTTTAAACGAAGACATATACGGTTTAAGTTCTCCCGTCAAGTAGCCATAATACCCTAATTCACTATAAGCTTGATAAAAGAAAGGTCCCACATTAATAGACTCTTGCTCTGAGAAATAACTAAAATCCACCCCTCGATTGAAATGATTGAAGATTTCACGAGAATCGCTTGTTAGTGCTGGCATCTCATCAACGGGCACGCACCATTGCCACACACTAAATGGATACTCCAGCACCGCCAATTCAAACACCTCTTCCAGTTTCATTTTAAAAGTCCAACCTTTTCTTAACGCCAACTCCTTCAAATAGGGAAGCATGTCACTTCTACGCTTCAAAACTTCTTTTTGAAACAATAAAATCTCATTACGCTCCTTCTCAGTTCCTACCCTTTTAAAAAACTCGAAAAGACGACTATCCTCTCTTTCTAAATTGAAAGGGGCAACATAGGTTACAGTTAAATCAACTGACTTTGGATACAGGGCTCGGTGGATTAAAGCCATTTGTCCCCCTTTGCTGATTCCTGTTGTAATCCATTTCCCTTTGTAAAGCGATTTAAAATGCTTCACAACAGCTTCATGGTCCCGCGCAGATTGCTCCACCGTTAAATACTCCCATGGCATTCCTTCGGGAATTGAGGCACCAAAAAAACGGTGTTCCACCACAATTTGATTGGCATCAAGCATATCTGCCAATTCACTGATATAATTTTGAGAAGCTGAGTATCCCTCAGTTATCATAACCATTGGTGCACCTAATGACTTATGCGAGAGCCAAATACGCTGTTTAAAAGTTCCTTTTTTCGGATGTTTGTGATCCAGCGGTTGATCTATCCATATCAGATAACCTTTTTCATAATTGGGTTCGTTGGTGATCTCATTAAAGTCAAAATCAGTTTTAGAACCCTGCCAACCAGAAAAGGTTGAATAGGTTGTGGAACAGCTGTGTAATATTAAAACTGCCCAAATGATGAGTGGGAATTTTAGAGTAAAAAACTTCATAAAAAATGACAAATTGTTAATTAAAAGATCTGTGGTAAATGTAATAAAAACCTATAATTTAATTTAGGCCTCATTGATCTGAAGAATCAAATATAAAAAAACAGGGAGATAGCTAAACATATAGGCTACCTCCCTATTTAACCTTAACCCTAACCCACTTCAAAGATAGTTCGTTGTTTTAAACTTTGCAAGGAAACATAGGAAGTGCTCTATTAAAGAGTCTATTATCTGCCAAAATAAGCTGTCGCCCCAATAAGGGCTTGACTTTTTATTGATTAATTCTATTAAGACTTACTTTACTATTAATTCTATTATTTCTTTTGGAGATTTTTTATTTTTTATACTTATCTCTTCTATTGATTTAGAGTCTCCAATTATTATGTTGTTTTTTTCGAGAATTATGGTTGCTTCAAAACTGTCAATATTTAGGATTTCTCAGCCTTGTTGGTAAC
>CAZJDS010000171.1:0-1045 GCA_964544795.1 uncultured Alkaliflexus sp.
ATCGCCTGTGGTGTTGAGCAGCATGTGGGCATAATTTGAAGTGGCTTCGTTTTTGAAATAGCCCAAATCATAAGGCTCTGGTCCTTCCCCAATGAAAGAAGAGAAGTCAAGCACACCTGGTTTACCTTTTTGTTGCTCCATATTTACAATTAGTGAATCTAAAATATAATTACCAATAGCATTTACCGCCTCCTCGGTATATTCAATTTGTGTACCCGAAGGGAATTTTATATCAATAGTTACCAAATTACGATCACTATCTGGCACCAACTTAAAAGGCAGGAACGGGATCAACAACAATGCAAGCACAAAAAGCCCCAAAACAACACCTAAAAAAGGGAGGGGTTTTTTGAGCACACGGTAAAGTGCCCCATTGTACCAAAAATTCGCCTTTAGCGTAAAACGATCCACCACATTCTCTTTTTTCTTTTTTTCGTGGTCTTTTGACTTCACAATCACCAATGCCAACAAGGGAATAAAAGTGAAAGCCATAAACCAAGAACCTATAAGAGTCACACTTACCACCCAAAATAGAGGAGAAGATATTTCGCCCATGGGTGTTTGGGCCAAAGCGAAAGGCAAAAATGCTGAAGCAGTGGTAAGGGTTGAACTTAAAAGCGGTACCATCAGCACCCGACAGGAATGGATGGCTGCATCAAAAGTGGACATTCCTTTGCTCATCGCCACCATCATCGACTCAGACATCACAATGCCATTATCCACCAACAACCCTAAAGATATTATGAGTGCTGCCAACGAAACTTTGTTGAATCCTAAATCGAGCACCCCAAGAAAAAAGAAGGTCGTAAGAATAACCATCGGCAACAATGCTGCCACCAACGAACCCAACCTAAATCCCATAAAAAATAGCATTACAGCCAGCACGATGACCACACTTTGCAACAGACTCATCAAAAAGTCGTTTATCTGCTTATTGACCACTTGATCTTGCGAAGCAGAACGAACCACCTCCACACCCACGGGCAAATTACTGTTAATGAGTGGAAGTGCCTTATCCACATCTTCTCCTAAACGCACAATGTTG
>CAZJDS010000171.1:1055-5208 GCA_964544795.1 uncultured Alkaliflexus sp.
TCCATCCTTCAACGAAATAAAAAGTGCGATAGCGGGTTTGCCATTAATTTTAACGATTTTCTGTTGCGGAGTGACATAATCCTGATAAATGCGCGTAGTAAGATCTTCTAAAAAGAGAGTGGAACCCGAAGCTGTAGGGATCAAAATTTTTCTAAGATCATCCAGCGTATTAAAGCTCCCAGAAGGTCTGAGCACGATACGCTTTCGTCCCATATTTATCTCACCTCCTGGCAGAAGAATATTGGTCGCTTGAATGATGTTTTTCAATTTAGCAGCATTCAAACCATAATGAGAGAGCTGCTTATCGTCAAACTCTATGAAAATTTGTTCATCCTGGATGCCTCCATATTTAATTTTTGAAACATCGGGCAACAACAGCAGCTCCTCACGCACCTCCTTCGCATAATCTTCAAGTAAATTATAAGGAACACCATCCGCAGTAACACCTAAAATAATGCCGAAAACCGTTCCAATATCATCTACCTTCACCATCGGCCCCATAATTCCTTGCGGAAGAGAAGGTGTAACATCAGCCACTTTATTCCGCATGTCTTCCCAAACCGATTGAAGATCTTTTTGACTTACTTGCACCATTAACTCCACAGTAATTACCGACAAGCCATTACGTGATTCACTATTGATGGTCTTTACCTCTGCCATTTGGCGAATGGCCTCCTCCAACGGATCGGTGACCAATGCCTCTACTTGATGTGGATCCGCACCTGGGAAGTTCGTTACCACCGAAGCAATTCGTATGGTGTAGGGCGGCATGCTGTCTCGCTCCAACTGAAAATAGTTGGCAACTCCGACTATAGCCACAATCAAAAGAACGATTATGGTTGTTCGTGTATTATTTAAAGTAATCTTTGTAAGATTCATAGCTCAATGAATAGATGTGAATATATTATTCTTGATCGTCCAGAAGCTTTACCGTCTGTCCTTCATATAAAGAGTTTAAACCAGAGATAATCACAATATCATCAGGAGAAAGACCTTCAATAACGGGATAACCCAAAGGATTCAAATCGCCCGTAATCACTCTCTGACGTGCCACAGAATAAATTCCTTCAACCCCGCTCTTGCGGGCCAAGAAAACAAAATCGCCTTGGCCGTCATGACCTACCGCATCGGTGGATACAATTACTGTTTTTTCATTTTCTCCATCCGAAATCAAAGGAATATTAACAGTCCCCGTCATTCCCGACAACAGTTTGTCCGAAACATCTGTAAGTCGAATTATTACGGTATAAATAGAAGATCTGCCCGTACCGCTACTCATTTCAGAAATAACTCCGTTAAACAATTCGTTGGGCAGGGCACTAAAAGTCACAGTCACTTGTTGCCCTTTCGTCAACTTGCCGATCACATTTTCAGGAACGGCAGTTCTTACCTCCATATTCGCCGAAGAAGAAAAAAATGCGATAGGATATCCCCCGCCCACCATTTCACTCTCATCAGCCAGAAGGGCTGTTACAGTTCCATCGTAGGGTGCCGAAAGAATGGTGTATTCCAGTTGATTCTTAGCCGCTTTAACCTGCGCATCAGCAGTTTCTGCCATAAGCAATGCAGATTCGTACTGAACCTTGGCAGTTTCAAAATCATTCAAAGAAACATGGTTGTTCACATATAGGTTTTCCACTCTTTGAAATGCAGACTTTGCAGCGACCAATTGTGCTTTAGCACTTTTTTGTGCCATTATTGCCTTGTTGTAATTGATCTCGTAGTCTCTATTGTCCAACCTTGCAATTGGCTGCCCTTTCTTCAGCCGATCACCCAATTCAACGTCAATTTTCTCAATAGTTCCGCCGACTCTAAAACTCAACTTAGCTTCGTTGTCTGATTGAGAAACACCACCAAAAGAACGAAAATCATGGATCGATTGCTCTCCGATTTTCTGGTAAAAGACTGGACGTATCGGTTCTTCGGTTTCTTTTTTCCGCCCACATGCCATTAACATAAAGGCACTTAAAATAATGAGATAGTATTTCATTGGTAGATAATTTAATAGGATAAGTAATCCATAAGATTGATAATATAGTCGGTCTGCCCTGCCTCATCTTCTAAAAACGAAAACTGTCCTTGCAACCGTTCTGTATGAATGTAATCAAGGAGATATTGATAATAAGCATTCTCGGCCATCAGCTGGGTTTTGGTCATTGCATTTTGTGCGTCAATAAGCTGCACCAATGTGGTTACACCTTTCGAATAGCCTGACTGTACCACTTTAAAATTGTTGGCTGCGGCCTGTGCTGCATTCTTTGAGAGATCAAGATCCAGATAAGATGCTCTCAACAATTGCACATTGGAACGAATTCCCTGCTCCAGCATAGAGAGCAACTCCTCCTTTTGCCATCCCAACTTCTCCTGTTCTATGACAGCACGTTTGGATTCTGCTCTTTTACGCCCCCCTCCTGAAATAGGAAGACTCAAACGTACCCCTACATTCCAAATAATATCATCTGGAGGATATGGCACAGGAAGGTTTGGGATTCTGATTGTTCCCTCACGAACAAAGGCTTGGTCAGCTCCGCCAAACAATGCCAACTCTGGGATATACATTTGTCGTATGTGCATTGCCTTCTTCCGATCGACGATCAGACCAGCATTATTCAACTGTTGCAATTCGGGCGACCAGGTCTGCATTCTGGAGATTAAAAAATCTGCGTATCTGTCAGTAAGCATTGGATTCTCGAAGAATGATGAGAGAAGTTCCGGGTCTATTATCACCAATTGATCTGTACCATTTATATCAACAGTGGCGATGGATTGATTTATAGGCGCATTCAGTTTCTGATTCAGCTGATGCATGGCAGCTTTATACTTTGCTTCTGCATCGTTCAGCTCCATTTTTTGAAGATTCAATTCGCTAATCCATCGATTGACGTCTGAAATGCCTCCTTCACCTATCTCCTCTTTTGCCTTAGCCATTTCGAGATTTTGCATGGTTGCATAGACATTGTCATTCTTTATTTTCACATTGCTTTTTGCAAACAACAGAGAGATATAAGATTGAGACACTTCGGATACTATATCCAATAGAGTCTGTCGACTGTACTGTTTTGAGTTTTCGGCAACTAATTTTTTAATGGCGAGATTGCCAAATGCAGCATCCGACCAAATAACCTGCTTTAAAGTTGCCGAGCCAGTAATAGTGAATTCACCCTTTTGTCCCATGGAAACCTCCACAAGATTTTTACTCAGCTGAACCCCTGTTCCCGAAACTTCGATTTGTGGTAGCAAGTTGGATCGGGCAATCTGAACATCTTTTTGCGCCATCAACAAATCCTGATCGGAGATTTTCCCCTGTAAATTATTTTCCAATGCAATAGCAATTGCTTGCTGAAAAGATAATTCTTCGCCTGCTATTTTCTCCACATTCAACAGAACCGCATTGGCCATGGAACCCCATGCGGGAAATTTATTGATTGCACGAACACTCTCCATATTTATTATGGGTGACCGAATTGTTTCATCTCTTACTATCGGAATATCTTCCAGGTTTGCTCCTTCACTAACTTTTAACACCTGCATTGCCACTTGCCTTGCAGCTTTTTGATAAAAAGCTGGAGAAGTAAAAGTAAGAGTAGCACCTTCTTCCAAATAGGAAGTTCCGCCCATCGCCAAAGAGGGAATACCTCTTTCATTTAGTGTTTTGAAAAAACTTCTGTTTTCAACTGAACTGCTTTGAATAAAGGGAGATAGAACAACAGCTTCCGCACTTTCAGGAATCTCCGGGAGTTTCTCTCCATTTGCCGAGACAGGTATGAAAATAACGCTCTTATCCGACATCTCCTTTTTTATAAATGGAAGAATATCTCTAAAATTATCTAACAAAGACTGGGGAAGAACAGCCAACTCATGAAAGTCGAACATCTTTGAAAAAGCGGCCAGGTCTTTCTCTATATCTAACCAAGGCTCCGTGTAGCTAAAATTAGAGACACCAGAACGCCCATCAATTTGCAAAGGCTCTTTTTGAAATTTATCTTTTAAGATAGTGGCTGCAATTACTGGCTTTGAATAATAAGTAAACTCAGAGGCCACTTCTGAAGAAAGAATCCCTACAGTTACAATTAAGTCAATCTCTGGATTATCTAAAAAAGTTTGAATATTGTCTTTGGCTTTTAGGGAATCACACAAAACTTCAGCTTCCTGA
>CAZJDS010000171.1:5218-5831 GCA_964544795.1 uncultured Alkaliflexus sp.
GCGCTTTTAGTAAACTTTCAATTTCCATCTTCATCTGGCTATTGAACAGTTCATTCTCTGCAACAGAATCATCTTTCACAATCCCAACTGTTATGGGTTCTTGCGAAAAAACAGTTGTTGGTAGAAGAATTAAAGCCCATAAGACTATAAAAAACAGGTATATAGTTTTCATCTTTTATAATATTAAAATTTTCATTGCACTTTTTTCCAGCGCACGGTTTTGTGAAAAAGAAATTTGGAACCCTCTGCCACTGCTTCACTTTCATTCACAGAGCTCACCTTTAAATTTACTTTCATTCCCATTTCAGGAGCGTACATAGTACCATCAGTCCAATGTTTAGTCGTGGCATCGTAAGTCAATCCTTCAATAATTATTTTTCCTAAGAGTGGTTTTTTCCGCTCACTCTTATCTGGATTTTTCTCATCGTTTATTTGTCCCTCATTGAAATTGTTAAGTGCTACAATTTTCCCAACATACTTACCCTCCAACAAAAAGATCTCAATTTCAAGTTCATTGGGCAATCTATATCGCCCTTCGATGCAATTACCGGAGTTCTTGCTGGCGGCCAAAAGATTGACTCCAACAAGCAACAAGAGCAATATGACCATCACG
>CAZJDS010000172.1:0-5829 GCA_964544795.1 uncultured Alkaliflexus sp.
TAGAGCACAACCTAGATGTAGTTAAAGCTGCGGATCATATTATTGATATTGGCCCCGAAGGGGGCGGTCGTGGCGGAGAACTTCTTTTCAGTGGAACTCCTGAAGAGATTGTTAAGATCAAAAGAAGCTATACGGGACAGTTTCTATCTAAAGAGCCAGAGTTTAGGGGTTAGGAGTTAGAGATTAGGTGATAGTTTGTTAGGGTATTTGTTAGATAGGATTTTAGTTTGAAATGAATTGATGTTTAGTGGTGCTAAAATTATTTCTTACATTTTTTTAATTCAATCTATCCAAAGAGTGGGATTGCTCCCTTGTAATCTATTAAGATACGTAGCTGTGATCGACAAACAATTTGATCGGATGGGTTCCTGTTTTGGCTGCCCATTGCTCCGAATCAAATCTGTAAACCAGTTCTGAAATTCCATTTACGTTTCGTCGCTCAATGAGTACAAAACCCAATTTATTAGCCAACGAGAGTGAGGCATGGTTATCGGGATGCGATGCAAGGCGTAAATTGTTGCGTTCTTCGGGAGACATTGACTCTAACAAAGCAGTCAGTGATCGAATTGCATAGCCTTTTCCTTGATAGCTTGGGTGAAAGTGATAGCCCAGATAGCAATAATGACTTTTGCAATCCAAAGTAATCACACCAATCATCTTGTTTGTTGGTGGGATGGAGACAGCGAGTTCCCGATACGCACTGACTGGGGTGTAGAGAGCGATGCGTGCCATATCAATTTGCAGTTCCTCCCTTGTTATGGGGGTAAAGTCATCGTACTTAGCCACTTCGGGGTGGCTGTATAATTCATAGTACGATTCAGCATCTTCACTGGTAATGTTACGCAGGCAAAAGTTATCGAGATCGATTTGCATATACTTTTAAAATTTATGCAAAAGTAGTTTATTTCTTCTCACTATTGTTCGGTTAAAAACATTCTTTTTTATGTGTCTTTAATTTGTTTTTTGAATAAAAAATTATCAAATATTTCAATAAACATTCGGCACCTCTGGCATCGAAACGGCAGTGGATAAATACTTAATAATAAGCAAAATATCAAGTTAGCACAATTTTGCACTCTGAAGGAGTAGCACTGTCTGTAGCAAACATGTAGAGACACCAACCCAGGTGCCGTAGATGCGGCCTGTAAAACTGCTCAATCGGCGATGATCTCTTTATATTCACTGAAGCGGTCACTGAGCTTGCCGAAGCGCCCCAAAGTCCAAGGCTGTAGAGACAATTAAAATAAAAACCACATTTTTATCGAATATCCCATTATTAATCTCTATTTTTACACATCGGAAAGTCATCCTATTTTATCTAGGGAGAGTTTCCGATTTTTTGTGTCGAGACAATCGATAAACTTTAATTTAAATCGCTGGAAAACCTAACGGTTTCCTGGAATAAAAAAATATATAATGAAGGTAGATGTTTTGCTTGGATTGCAATGGGGAGACGAAGGTAAGGGGAAAATAGTAGATGTTATGACCCCAAAATACGATGTGATTACTCGCTTCCAAGGTGGCCCTAATGCTGGTCACACTTTGGAGTTTGACGGTATTAAACACGTTCTTCACAACATCCCTTCTGGAGTTTTTCATAAAGATAAATTAAATATTATTGGAAACGGTGTGGTGCTCGACCCCATCAGTTTTAAAAAAGAGATCGATGCTTTAAAAGTTTTGGGCGTAGATCTTTCAAAGAATTTGTTGATCTCTAAAAAAGCACATCTTATTTTACCTACGCATCGTGTGTTGGATGCTGCTTCAGAAGCATCTAAAGGATCCACTAAGATCGGTTCAACTTTAAAAGGGATTGGTCCTACTTATATGGATAAGACGGGTCGTAATGGTTTACGCGTGGGTGATTTAGTGGACAACTTTGAAGAGAAGTATGAGGCACTCAAAGAGAAGCACATGCGGTTAATTGCCATTTATGATTTTGAATTTAATTTGGAGGAGTTTGAAGTTGGATTGCAGGAGGGAATTGATGCCATTAAAGAGTTTCAGCTTATAGACAGCGAGCACTTCATCAACAAACAATTGCAAAAAAACAAAAGTGTGTTGGCCGAAGGTGCGCAAGGAACGTTGTTGGATATAGATTTTGGCACCTATCCTTTTGTAACTTCATCAAGCACTGTTTCTGCAGGAGCTTGCATTGGAATGGGTATTGCACCTAATAAAATTGGCGAGGTGTATGGGATTTTTAAAGCCTATTGCACCCGTGTGGGCGCTGGCCCATTTCCCACTGAACTATTTGATGAGGTAGGAGACAACCTTCGCAATAATGGCAACGAATTTGGTTCCACTACGGGCCGCCCACGTCGTTGTGGATGGATAGATTTAGTCGCTTTAAAATATAGTGTGATGATCAATGGAGTGACACAGCTTATCATGATGAAAAGTGATGTGCTGAGCGATCAGAAGATTATTAAAGCAGCCACTGCCTATAAATTGAAGGGCGAAGTAATCACCGATTTTCCTTTTGATCTGCCCGAAGAACTGGAGCCAGTCTACACAGAATTAAAAGGTTGGAATTGTGATTTAACAGGCGTACGTTCAGAGAGTGATTTTCCGGAGGAGTTAAACAACTATATCAAGTTTTTGGAAGATGAATTGAAAGTTCCCATTACTATTATTTCGGTGGGACCTGACAGAGAGCAGACTATTATTCGAGGATAAAGAATCAGGGTGGAGTTTTACTCTACCCTTTTTATTTTTTTTACCCACTTCCAAATCCAAACTGCTACTCTTCCCATCATCCAGAAGAGTGGTGCTGTGATAACAGCCGTTTTTGCTAATAATATTCCGTTTTTGCCTACGGCCCATTTTGACCAAAAGAGTTTTTGGTGAATTACTCCAGTTACAATGCCTTTGATTTCTTCATATTTTATTGGTTTATCTTTACGTAAATTGGCATCTCCACGTGTGATGAATAGGTTGTTTTTAACATCAGTACTCCAAAGTCGGTGTGCCACCCAGCCTTTGGTTTCTTGAAACAAAATTACTCTACCAGGGGTTAACAGAGATTTTTCTACACGCTGCACGCACACCACATCTCTAGGCAACAACCAAGGAAACATACTCATGCCTTTCACGCGTACATGCACTCTTTTACCTTCTACTAAAAGCTCCTCAAACCATTGTAGATATTCGGTATTATCGATATTTGATGAGGCCGTCATCTTTAATTATTTTAAATTTATGGTGTTGCCTATCATTTAAATTTATGCAAGTTGCAGCTACGAAGATGGTGATTTTTGTTTTATTCAGGTTCATATAATCTTATGAATACTTCTACAAAGGCGGATGATTATTTTGGCGTGTCCCATGTAGCCATTAAAAAAACAGATTATCGACACATGAAGTTTCAAAGGGCAGGAAGAGATGGAATAAATAAAGACGTTAATGAGGTCATTTTTTAACTTTTAGAGAGTTATAGCGAAAATGAGGAGTTGCTTAAAAAAGATGTGACTATCTTTGTGGAGTATTAATCAAAGGTAGTATTGAACCGATATCTTATAACCTAACTTTACAATAAATAAAAATGATTATAAGAGAATTTATGTAGTGATGAAGAGTTGTAATAATCACTTTATCTTGGATAATTATATAATTTTGGAAGAGACGTTGTAGGATATATAAAAGGTTCATTACTAATTTATATGGGCGGCCGAAAGGCGTCAGGTTTCAAAAAGTATTTCATAAATGCTTCAGTATCGGAGATTTGTTCATTAGGTTCATAACCCAATTATAAATAAGACTCTCTCTTATGGATTTCTATTTTGCCAATGTTCACCTTTCTATTATCCCGACTTCTGGTATTACTTTTCTTTCTTTTACTTCTAAGAAATTTACTGGCCCTTTAACACCAGTTGCTCACTCTTTTGCGGGGAATGTGGACTTAATGCCCGATAAATTATTAGATGAATTTCAATTGGCTTTTACGGGTAAAGCATTCGATGATATTGAGCTTCCCTACGAGTGGCGCATCCAGAAACATGGTGGTGATACTGCCATCGAAGTGGTCTTTGAAGAACATGTTTTATTAAAGCGTTCTGTGGCATTGATCTCTGCAGAGAGAGGAACAGTTGATATTTATTTAGAACCCAAAGCTTCCACCACTCTGCCCATTAAGATAGATCCTATGGAACATCCTCTGAGTTCACTCCTTTTAGGTGTTCTGGCACATCTGTCAGGTGGTTTTTTGGTCCATGCCTCAGGGGTGATAGATAGGGGCAGAGGTTATCTCTTTACGGCTGTTTCTGGTACAGGCAAATCCACTATGGCTGGGTTGTGGCAAGAGTTGGGTGCCACCATCATCAACGACGATCGCATGTGGTTATTACCTGTGAATGGAAAGTGGCATATGTTCAATACCCCCATGGTTTGGTATGCTGAAGTACCCAGAATGGCACCTTTAGATGCCATTTATCTGCTTCGTCAATCTCCCGACAATCAACTTAAACAGATATCTGGAATTAATGCTTCCATGCGTTTTATGAGCAACTGCATTCAACACTTTTACGATAAAGAGATGACTGCTTCTCACTTGGATCGGGTGTTGGCATTAACAAAAGAAACACCTATTTACGATTTGGGCTTTAAACCAGACCAAGAAGTAGTAGAACTGCTGCGGAAAAAATAAGGAGAGTGGTTTTATTTACCTTCTCTATTTTGCTTGAAACAAAATCCGCCTGGAATGATCCCTACTTTAAATTTATCAACAATTGTTTTTCCATCAGGTAAATAACGGTATACAACCCCCTTTTGCACATAATCAATTGCATCGGCAACATATATCTCTGAGGTATAAGGATCAATAGCTAAACCGTAATATCCACCAGCATGTTTGCCAATTGAATAAGGACTTTCTATGATCAATTCTGGCTCTTCGTTCGATGTTACAGCATGGCGATAAATATGCTGGTTGATGTAATAGAGAGTGTCGCCTGTTCCATTTAGTTTTACTTCTGAAGGCCAGTCTCCAAGTTCAAATCGGAAAACTTTCTCCACCTTTCTTGTTTTTGCATCTATGCGAATTAAACCTGGAGCTTCTTGCCCATAAGGACTTCCTTCAAAACCTCCATCGGTTACAGTCCATATTTTATCGTATTTGTCAATAACCAATGAAGTAGGTTGCTTCAGCACTTCAATTGAGTCCACCACCTGGTCGGTTTCGCTGTCGATGACCAATATTTGATTGTCGTAACTCCAACAATTTGTAAACAGATATTTGTCGTATTGCACCATCTCTTCGGTGGGATGCTGATAAAAGGAAGTTTCGTGGTTGTTTACATTTATTGCCCCAGTCACTTCAAAAGTGGATGGATTTACAATGGCTATAGATTTGGCATATAAATCGGTGACATAGGCTTTTGTATCGCTCAAGAAATGGATGTATCGAGGAGAAGTTAGCCCAGTGATTTTACCCACATATTCAAAAGTGTTGATGTTGATTACATAAATTTTACCACTGTTGTTAACTACTATGTATCCAAGGCTGTCTCTGATCGCCATTGATTGGGCTACGTCACCTAAAGGGAGAGCATTGGTTTCATAAAAAATATCATTCAATACAAATGCACTATCGGTTTCCATATTGTAATAGGAGAGTGAGGCATTTCCATACATGAAATTCCCTTCGTTGGTAATAAACAGACCTTGAGAGTGGAAACTGTAATCGGGTTTTTCAAAATCCCAAAGTTTGTCATCCTCCATGCACGAAGATGCGAAGATGATTAAGAAACTTAAAAATATATAGATTATGCTTTTCATTTTAAATAGAAATCATTAACAACAACATGTAGTTTCGTCCTGGCATAGGGCGGT
>CAZJDS010000173.1:0-5826 GCA_964544795.1 uncultured Alkaliflexus sp.
TAATTTGTTTTTCATTTGCCATATGGAACTCGCATCAATAGTCATTTCCCTTTGTGAGAAACTATTCTCATGCTCGTTTCATAATAAGAAAATTATAAAGTTTAATATATATTTAGATGAAATTTATAGTAAATAGTATTGAAAATCAAGTTTTATAATAACTACATCTTAATTTATATATCTTTCTTTAATTGAAAAAGTTTAATTTTCTGCTATCGAATTGAAAAATGATCTTCTTAACTTGTTTTGTTTAGGTGCTCCTTAATTAACATAACTCCTTTTACAAGGAGATATAAAATGGTGAGAATAAAAACAATTGCTGCACCTGATGGAATATCCATTTTATATGCTACAAACAAACCAATTAATGAGCCTGTGATGGACCATAAAAGTGCCCACGGAATTATTTTCTTGAAGCTATTTGCAAAAAGCATTGCAATAGATTGTGGAATGGTGAAGATGCTAAGTACTAATATGATGCCCATAACTCGAATGCTTATCACTATGGATAAGGCAATCAGAACTGACATTAAATACCTGAAAAACATCACTTTTGTGCCCATGATTTTGGCAAACTCGGCATCAAAAGCAGTTTGAACTATGGAACGATAGAAAAAAAGAAAGAGTAAAGTTGTAATAACAAAAAGAGAGGTTAAAATGATGAGGTCAAATTTTCCCACAGATAAGATACTTCCGAAAAGAAAACTCATCAAATTAGGCGCATAACCAGGCGTGAGAAACACAAAAATAATTCCCAAAGCCATTCCCAGCGACCATAATATAGCAATTGCGCTATCTTCACGTACTTTACCTTTGTGTGAGAGCCATTCTATGGTTGTGGCTGTAAAAATTGCGAAAAGTGATGCCCCTAAGAGTGGATTAAATCCTAAAAAATAAGCAAGTCCAATACCGCCAAATGACGCGTGTGTAATTCCGCCACTTATGAACACAATTTTTCGCGCCACTATATAAGTGCCAATCATTGCAGCAATAATGCTTGTTAATAGGATGGCTATTACAGCATTTTGGAAAAATTGGTATTGAAAAAGATGTATAAAATCAATCATTATTCATGTACTTTCAAAACACGATGTGGAACCGTGCCATGTGTTATTATTTCGATGGGACAGTTATAAACTTTAAGTTGTTCTGATGATATTTTGTTGCTTGGATGATAATGTAATTCACCATTTACGCAAGCAATGGTCTTTACCATAGCTGAAATAGTTCCTACATCATGCGATATAAGTAAAATGGCCATTTCCTTATTTAACTCTTTCAATCTCTTATAGAGTTCGCCTTCATACGTTTTATCTACGTATGTATTGGGCTCGTCTAATATTAGCAATTTTGGACGGTTGACTAAGGCACGCGACAGCATCACTCTTTGTAACTGCCCGCCAGATAGCTCACCTATGGGTCTGTTCGCAAAGGGCAACATTCCATTTTCCTCTAATACAGCACAGGCATGTTTTTTTTGTTCTTTGTTAAGATGTGGCCACCACTTAGATTTAGGTTTTAATCCAGCTTCTACAACTTCACGCACCGTTATCGGGAATGATTTATCAATCATTGAAATCTGCGGAAGATATCCAGTTGTAATCTTTCCTTCAGGATACTTTATTTCACCACTAAATGGAGCTAAAATACCTAATATAGTTTTTACCAATGTTGTTTTCCCTCCACCATTTGGACCGATGATGCCGATAAAATCATGTTGAAAAACATCTAAAGATACGTTTCGTAAGACGGGACCTTCATGGTAGCCAACTGTCATGTTTCTTACCCTTAAGATGGGGTTTTGTATTGTTTTACTCATTCAAATATTTATCCAACAGGTTGATAATCTCTTTCATTGAATCTATCCACTCATAATGCATCGGATTGATTTGTATCAGATGAATTCCAGCTTCTTTACTCACTAATTCTGCATTTCTGACATCATACTCTTGCTGAATAAAGATGACAGGAATATTATCACTTTTGGCTTTTTCAATTACAGAAGCTAAAAAAGCAGGTGATGGTTCCTTTCCTTCTTGTTCTATCGATATTTGTGTTAACCCATAATCACGAGCTAAATATGTCAAAGCAGGATGGAATATTAAAAATTGTTTGTTCTTTAGATGAGTTAACTTTTCTGTGGCCAGTGAATCCAATTCTAAAAGTTCATTTTCAAAAGCTGCATAATTAACTTCAATTGTATCTTTTAGTTGGGGGAAACTTTTAATCAAGGCATCTTTTAAAAGAGGTATAAATGTAAGCGCACTTTTGGGTGACATCCAAATATGAGGGTCTACTCCGCCTTCATGCACATGGTTGCCATGGTTTTCAACTCCTTTAATTAATTCAACTCTATTTGAAAGAGAAAGAGTCTCCATATCGTCATTTAACTCTTTTAATCTTGACATCCAGATCTGTTCGTATCCAATATATCCCATTGATACGTATAGTTTTGAGTCAGACATCTCCTGGAATTGTCTGGCTGTAGGAGAATAAGTTGCGTGACTCTCTCCAGGTGGGATCATCACATTTACAGCTATGTGTCCACCACTTATTTTATCAATAAAAAACTTTTGAGGCAGAATAGTTACAGAGACAAACTCTTTGCTCTCTCTTGGGGCGTTTGCGCAACCAGATAGTAGGGCGAGCGATAGGATGAGGTATGATAAAATCTTAATCTTTTTCATTATTTACTTTTAATATTATTTTTTAAAGGTGTACATTTTGAACAGAAACCTTCTATGGTTATTTGACTTGATTCCACTTGAAAACCATTTGGGATTTGTGATTCATCCAATTTATATTGAGGTATACATATAACTTTCTCGCATTTTAAGCAATAGAAGTGTGGGTGCTCTGCATTGTTGTAATCTCCAATTAATTTGTATTTAATTTGTTGTGATTCAACCGAAACAGGATGAATAATGTTGTGTTCTAACAATGTTCTCACATTTCTGTAAACCGTTACGCGGTTTACAGAATGAAGCGTTTGTTCAAGTTTTTCTTCTATTTCTTTTTGAGAGTAGGCTGCATTGGAGCTACACAACATCAATAGCATTTCTTTTCTGATGTTGGTTATACTTAGGTTTTTATTTTTTAATATAGCTTCTATTTTTGCAACCATGTTGCAAAAATAGTCTTTATTTATTTAGTATTCAATTTTGATGAGTTTTTCAACAGCTTTTTTACATCTCAGAAGTTATCTTTTTTAAATTCAAACCACCAAAATTTCCAGATGTCATGATGAGTAGATTACTATCTGTGTTTAGATTCTTGATCAATTTTTCTACTTTATTGGATTCGATGAGAACGTTCTTCTCAGGAATTTGGAAAGCGGTAGCTACTTGTGAGGTTGTTATAGGTGGTAATCTTTTATGTTCCAGCACCTGTGGGTTGAAGTAAACATAAGGCTCATCGGCCAATTTCAACGAATCTTTGTATTGAGGAATAAAATTGGCATTCAGGCTACTGAAGGTGTGTAATTCTAAAATGGCTCTTAGTTTTCGAGTCTGAAACCGCTGTTTAACTGCATGCACAGCTGCCTTTACTTTTGATGGCGCATGGGCAAAATCATAGAAGATAGAACTTTCTGTTTTTTCGAGTAGAGTTTCCATTCTGCGCGCTGCCCCTTTAAAGGTGCTCATGGAAGTTAAAAACTCATCGGCACTCATGCCCAGTTCACCGCAAATGTTTAATGCACCAGACATGTTCTGGAAGTTGTGCTCGCCGAAAACAGGCACTGCATACTTCTTTCCATCAAAAAGAACCATGGATTTTTCTTCATCTATTGCATTATCCAAAGCTAAATATGGCGTGTTACGAATATGCGTTTTCTTTGCCAAAATGGATTTTAGTATCTCATCATCTTTGAACCAAGTTAGATACCCACCTTCTTCAATAGAGTCCACAAACAGTTCAAATTGGAGATTATATTCTTCTATAGTTGGAAAAACATTGATGTGATCCCAAGCCACACCAGTGAGCAGTGCCAGATGAGGTTTGTACCACAAGAATTTGGGGCGCAAATCGATGGGCGACGACAGGTATTCATCTCCTTCAAAAATGGCGATGGATGAGGTGGGAGAAAGTCTCACCATAGTATCAAATCCTTCGAGCTGTGCGCCCACCATATAATCAAATTCTATTTTATGAAAGTTTAGAGCATGCATTATCATAGAGGTCACTGTGGTTTTTCCATGACTGCCGCCAATTACGACCCGCTTTTTGTTTTTGCACTGCTCGTATAAATATTCGGGGTAGGAATAGACTTTTAAATTAAGATCCTGTGCTCTTTTTAATTCGGGATTATCAGGTCTTGCATGCATGCCCAAAATTATAATGTCTAAGGATGGTTTTATTTTTTCAGGATACCATCCTTGTTCCTTGGGCAGTATATCATGTGCAAGCAACCGAGAACGGCTGGGTTCAAAGATTTCATCATCAGAACCAGATACTTCGTGCCCGTTTTGTTTGAGTGCGATGGCTAAATTGTGCATAGCACTTCCGCCAATTGCAATAAAATGGATTTTCATGTGTTTGTAATTTATTTTCTCTTCCACATGGAACTCGCCGAGTTAACCAACTTCCTTTGAGAGAGGGATTCTCAAGGCTCGTTTCATAGAATCGTCATTTAGTTCATCAAAAATAGGAACAATAAAAATATAACTGTTGATGCATCTATCTTTTTAGTGGAAAAATGATTTTGAGAATCTGCTCACTTGACATTTTCAATAAATATCCTTCACTTTATTCATTCAAACCTTATAGTTATGCCTCAACCCAAAGGACTTTTTGGACAATTGCTGCAAGGATTGATGACGTTGACCTTTCCACAACATTGTTATCACTGTCAATCATCACTCCCCATTCATGTAGAAGTTTTGTGCAGGAAATGTGAAGCTTCTCTACCCAAAACTGGATTTGAGAACCAACCCGATAATATAGTTTTTCAATCTTTTTGGGGAAGAGTGCCTATTCATTTTGCTACTTCTGCTTTTCATTTTCGGCAAGGAGAAACTCTTCAGAAATTAGTGCATCTATTAAAATACAGAAATCATCCTGAAGTGGGTCTCTATTTGGGACGAATTACGGGTCGAATTATCGCAAAATCGAATTTGCTGAGTGACATAGACTTTGTTATTCCTGTTCCACTTCATTACCGAAGATACAGAAAACGTGGTTACAACCAGTGTGATATGATTGCACAGGGATTAGCGGAAGTACTTAATGTAGAAGTAATTTCTGATTTGCTATTTCGCAAATCGTACAATGTTTCACAAACCACAAAAAAGCATTATGAGCGGTGGCAAAATGTGGAAGGTATTTTCCATGTGATGGACGGGCAGAGGATACAAAACAAAAGAATCTTGCTTATCGATGATATCATTACCACTGGGGCAACGTTGGAAGCGTGTTGTTTGGCTCTCAATGAAATTCCAGGAGTTGAGATAAATATTGTTACAGTGGGTTACACCAATTAATGCGAAAGGATTATTTTAAAAGCTCCTCTTTTAAACTTTTTTAGGCAAAGAGAAGCTTTTTCTTTGATGCTTGTTCCAAAGATGCCATAATTACTCACCTCCTCTCTATATTATCACTTTATATGTGTGAATCATGTAACTTACTATTAAACTTATGTAACACTTTGCACCAAATATCTACGGATCTTTCTAATGTGGTTTTCTCAATAACTTGGTATCAAAAAATATTAAACAATACAATATAAAGCATATAGCCAAAATTCCTAAATTTTGAAGTTTTTTAAGGTTCAAAGGCAATGATAACAAAATGGATTATAGATATATAGCCCTTATATTCTTAAAGTTT
>CAZJDS010000174.1:0-5810 GCA_964544795.1 uncultured Alkaliflexus sp.
TCAGATTCCTGAAAGAGCTCGTGAACGTATTATTGATATTGCTTCCACGCAGTTTGAAGACGGAGGTGCTTATCATCAGTATCAGCCACTAACTAAGCGTGGAAATAACGCCATTGGAGGAAACTTTAACGACGATCCGCTTTGGCTTATTTTATCAACCACTGAGTATATTAAAGAGACTGGTGATTTCTCTCTCTTAGATGAACTGGTTCCTTTTGATAATGATGAAAACAATGTAAAGCCTCATTTTGATCATATAAAAGCTTCCTTTTATCATGTGGTCAATAATTTGGGTACTCATGCTCTTCCTTTGATTGGCCGTGCCGATTGGAATGACTGTTTGAATTTGAACTGTTTTTCAACCGACCCCAATGAATCGTTTCAAACTACTGAAAATAAAACTGGAAAAACGGCAGAATCATTGATGATTGCAGGTTTGTTTGTTGTGTATGGTCGTGAATTTATCCAGCTCTGTAGAAGAGTAGGTAAAGATGATGAAGCAGATGCTGCACAAGTTCATGTGGACAATATGGTGGAGGCTGTAAAAAAGCACGGCTGGGATGGTGAGTGGTTTCTTCGGGCTTATGATTTTTACGGCAATAAGGTGGGCAGTCATGAAAATGAGGAGGGGCAGATTTTTATTGAATCACAGGGTTGGTGTACCATGGCCGAAATAGGCAAAGAAGAAGGAATGGTTGAAAAAGCGTTGGATTCTGTGAAAGAGCGCTTAGATACTAAATTTGGTATTGTTTTGAACAACCCTGCTTTTACCAGTTATGTGATAGAATACGGAGAGATTTCCACTTATCCGCCAGGATATAAGGAGAATGCAGGTGTCTTTTGCCACAACAATCCTTGGATTATGATTGGTGAAACTATGATTGGCCGAGGAGAAAGAGCTTGGGAGTATTACAAGAAAATTGCCCCATCTTATTTGGAAGAGATCAGCGAACTACATAAAACTGAGCCTTACGTTTATTCTCAAATGATTGCTGGGAAAGATGCTTTTAAACCAGGTGAGGCGAAAAATTCATGGTTGACAGGAACTGCTTCTTGGAATTTTTATGCCATAACACAATATATTTTAGGCATTAGATCAGAGTATGATGGATTACTTGTTGATCCTTGCATACCAGCTGAATGGGAGGGTTTTGAGGTGACAAGAAAGTTTAGAGGAGCAACTTATAATATAAAAGTAAGTAATCCTTTAAAAGTATCTAAAGGCGTGAAGGAGTTAAAAGTAGATGGTAATGTAATTAAAGGAAATTTAATTCCCATTATGCCTGCGGGGGAGTATTTTGTAGAGGTGATGATGGGTTAATATTTAATAATTCGCTTTTTGGTTCTTAATAAAGTTGTTAAAACTTTAAGGCGTTTAAAAATAAAAATTATGAAACTATTAAAGGTCACCGTTGGTTTATTGCTGGTACTGTTTATTTTAGCTTCTTGCGAAAACCAAGATAAAGATGTTCAACATTCTGTTTTGTACAATCAGGTGGGATACATAACAGATGGTTTCAAGCTAGCTCTAGTTTCACCTGATGTTGATGAATTCATCATTCTGAATGATGGGGGCGATGTGGTGATGCAAATTGTTCCTGAACCTGCTCTTTTTTGGAAGTTGAGTGGCGATGCCGTTCGCAAAGTTGACTTTAGCGATTTAAATGAGCCAGGAGAATATCGGATGGTCGTAAAAGGAAGAGAATATCCTTTTACTATCTCTTCGAAGCCTTACTCAGAACTTTCCAAAGCTGCCATAAAAGCACTCTATTTCAACAGATCTGGAATGGCTATAGATTCTGAGTTTGGTGGAAAGTGGGCCAGACCTGCCGGCCACCCAGATACTCTTGTCTACATCCACTCTTCAGCAGCCGATGATGTGCGACCAGAGGGAACCGTTGTCTCTTCTCCATTGGGATGGTATGATGCAGGCGATTATAACAAATACGTGGTCAATAGTGGTATTACAACTTATACCCTATTTCGGGCGTTGGAAGACTTTTCTGATTATTATTCATCTTTGGAAATTGGAATTCCTGATTCCCAAGATATGGTACCAGACCTACTCACCGAAACGCTCTATAATTTCCGTTGGTTAATTACTATGCAAGACCCCAATGATGGTGGAGTATATCATAAACTTACAACTAAAAAGTTTGAAGATATGCTGATGCCTGAAGATGCAACTAATGATAGGTACGTGGTTGCTAAAAGCACTTCTGCTACATTAGATTATGCTGCTTTAACTGCACATGCTTCCATGGTTCTGAAAACTTATGGAGAGGAATTCTCTCAATTGGCCGAAGAAGCGTTAGGAAATTCTGTTAAAGCTTGGGAGTGGGCTTTGTTAAATCCAAGTGTTTTGTATGAGCAACCAAAAGATATTGAGACGGGAGCTTACGATGATAATGCGATTGAAGATGAGTGGTTTTGGGCTGCATCGGAGCTTTTCTTGGCTACAGGTGAAGGGAAGTATCTCGAAAGCGCTAAGAATTACTACCAGAAACCTGATGTACCCACTTGGAGTGACGTACGTACTTTAGGCGTTTACTCATTGCTGGATAATATTGAACTTATTTCCGACACTGTTTGGACAAATCTGTTAACTCAGGATTTTTTCGCTTTAGCCGACAGTTTGGTCACTCTTTCTGAAACTGCGCCATATGGTGTTAGTATTAATCTCTTTGCTTGGGGAAGCAATTCACAAGTTGCTAATGAAGGGATGATAAAGCTCTTTGCTCATAAACTAACGAGCAACCCAAAATATTTAAATTCTGCATTGTCCGACCTTGATTATATTTTAGGTCGTAATGCAACTGGATATTGCTTTGTAACTGGCTTTGGTCAGCAAAAAGTTATGAATATTCATCATCGCCCATCAGCAGCCGATGGTGTTGAAGATCCTGTTCCTGGTTTCTTAGCGGGTGGACCTAATATTGCAGTTTTTGCAGATTGTCCTGATGCGAAAAGAAGCGCTCTACCAGCCAAGTCCTTTGTTGACTTGGAATGTAGCTACTCAACTAATGAGATAGCAATTAATTGGAATGCCCCTTTGATCTACCTATCAGGAGGTGTAGATGCACTCTTGTGTAGATGAGTAACTATTACAGTTTGGGTACCTCAAAACTGGGGTACCCATTTTTTATTTAATGAGTTGTCTCTTGATTTTTGTCTAAAGGAAATGTTAAGTAGAAGATGCTTCCTTTTCCTAGTTCAGATTTGACTCCAATGGTTCCGCCTAAGAGTTCGCATAAATGCTTTGAAATTGAGAGCCCTAAACCAGTACCTCTATGCACTTTATCAAGAGTAGGTTCTATTTTGTTAAATCTAATAAATAGTTGAGCTTGATTTTCCAAGGAAATGCCAATACCACTATCCTCTACAAAAAATGTGATTTTCTCTTTTTCTGTATCAATCCTATAGCCATATTTAATGTAGCCTTGATTGGTAAACTTCAATGCGTTATTTATTAAATTGATGAATATTTGCCTTAGTCTTCCAGGATCAGTGTGGATTGTAATTGTAGAACTATTGTTGGGAACATCAGATAGCAATTGAATGTTGTTTTTTAAAAGTGCTTTGTTGGAGCTGTAAATGGAGGTTAGCTCTTCCAGAAATTCATTGATATTTACTTCTTTCTTTTTAATTACCAACTGGTCTGCTTCGATAATACTTATATCTATAATGTCATTGATTAATTGAAGAAGATCGTTGCTATTTTGTTGGATAATACTGTTAATATCTTTTTTCTCTTCTTCGTCAAACATTTCAGTTTGGAGTAAATCTAAAAAGCCCATTATAGCATTTAATGGCGTGCGGATTTCATGACTCATGTTTGCTAAGAAAGCTGATTTTAGACGATCACTCTCTTGCGCTTTTAGTTTTTCTGCTTCTAAATCTTTTGTTCGATCCAATACCATTGACTGTAGTTGGGTGCGATGCATCTCCAACTCTTTGTTTTGCTGGCTAATCTGATCTCTCTGTTTTACCAGTCTTTTATTGTGTCTTTCAATCTCTTTGTTGAAGTTGGATAGTTTTTGGTAGGCAGCATATAAATCTTGTGTGCGTTGTTGAACTATTTTTTTCAATTCCATCTCACGTTTTCGACTGGAAATTATTTTTAGTCGATAGAACAAGATTGTTGTTATTATTATAAATATAATTGAAAAGGCTATAAACCAAGTTTGTTTCCAAATTGGGGTTGGAATATAGAATTTCAGTTCAATCCCTTTGGTGTTTTTTACACCACTACTATTTACACCTATAGCCTTGAATGTATATTCACCCGAAGGAAGATTTGTATATGCTGCAAAGTTTCGTGTACCTGACTCAACCCAATCTTCATCAAAGGGCTCAAGAATGTAGCTGTATTTATTTTCGTCGGGACTGGAGTAATCCAATAGTGCAAATTCAAAAGATATGTAGTTGCTTCGGTTATCAAGAATAAAGTATTGGCTGGTGTCGATGTCAATCGCGCGTGGTGTATTGAAGATATTGAAGCTTGAGATAATCATTGGAGCAACATAATTTTCAATACCTATTGTTTTAGGATCAAAAATATTTATTCCCTGATTTCCTCCCATCATGAGTAATCCATCATGGGTTTTCCCGAATGAGTTGATATCAGAAACAGGACTTTGGAGTCCGTGGATGGTGGAATAGTTGTAGTATTTATCTGTATTTGGATGGTAACAAGAAATGCCTTCATGTGTTCCCAACCAGAAGTTACCTTGTTCATCTTCTATAATATTATATACGGTATTTGAAGGTAGCTGAGATGGCGTTGATTTATTAATAAATTGTTTGCTGAATCTGTTGTATAAACAGAGTCCCGCAGATTTAGTACCCACCCACAAATTGTCGTTTTTGTCAATATGTAATGCTCTAACTTGGTTTCCACATAGTGAAAAGGGATTATCAAGTTCATTAATATGATTGATGAGACTGTCATTTTTTAGATGGTATTCGAACAAGCCATTGGAAGATGTTGCAATCCAAAGAACACTATCTCCTTCTTGCAATATTCGTGTAATTCCAATATTACTCTCAGTATCAAAAAAATCAGTATGTTTAGTGCGTAAAGGAGATAATTTCTTTTCCGATATGGAAAATCGGTATAATCCGTTAGAAGTTCCAATCCAGAGCAGGTTAGGTGGACTATAATATAGATTTCGAATATGTATATTTAAGAATTTGTTAAAAATATCCTTTTTTGCTGGTTTTTCAACCAGTCCCCGCTCAGTACCAATCCATAGGGTTCCTTCATCGTCCATAACAATTGACTCTACTCGGTTGCTTGGCAATGCGTTGATGCTCCATCCTCTGTTGTAATAGGTGAATTCTCCAGTTTCTCGGTTGAGTTTTGTCAATCCTCCGCTTTTGGTTCCAAACCAGAGGTTTAATTGGCTATCTTCGATTGCTGAGGTTACAAAATTATCACTAAGTCCTTGGTTGTTATGCCCTTTTTTTAAGAGAGGAAAAGTTTCTTGTCTTCGGTCAAAATAGTGTAATCCTCCAAATTTTGTGGCAATCCAAATTAAGCCAGATTGAGTTTCAATTACTTCACGAATGGCGTTGCTTTTTAAATGCCCAAGTGAATAGTTGGAAGCATCCACAAGCACTGGCACTAAATCTTCGTTGTTTAGATTTATGATGACAATTCCGTTGTCGGTGCTTCCAGCCCATAAAGTATTGCTGGAATCAATGAGCAGTGATTGAAAAGTGCTGGTGTTGAGATGTCTCGTTCCAGGTTCAGAGAACCTAATTCTATGAAACTTCTCTTGTTTTGTTAAAAAATAATACAATCCTAA
>CAZJDS010000175.1:0-5780 GCA_964544795.1 uncultured Alkaliflexus sp.
CCATGGTTTTGCAAGGAGATCATATATAGTGTTAAAATCATTTATTTTCGTAAGGGCTTTTTTCATATTTATTTCTGGTTCAGTATGCTCAAGTTCATCTGCCGACCAGACCAATCTGTCGGCAAGTGGCGCATGTGCTTCAGCAAAGAAGTAGTTGCCAGCTATGACATTAAAGTAGTTAGATTGAATATAGTGCATATATTCATGCGCTAAGGTGCGTTGCATCTCTTCTCTAATATATGTTTTCTCTGAGTTGAGATAAAAGTACCCTTTTGAATAACCTCCCGCTGTTATATAACCATAGGCATCACCACTGCCTAAGAATTTATTTATTGCCCCACTACCTGTATTACTAATATAAACCGTGAATTTAGAGGGACCCATAATAGGTCTTAGTCCTGCATCTTCAAATGCCACTATAATCTGGCGCATATACTCTGCTACATCTTGAACCATATATGGAGTTCCATCTTGATCTGGATCAATATTGGTAGTATGCCATGGCTTAGCAGGTTTGTTATTGATATTTCTTCTCTTATATGCAAGATAGCTGAGGTGTTCTGACGAACTTTTTTCATATTTATAAATTACTTGCACTTTATCATTTTCATGTCGGTGAGTGTATGATCCATGCTTAAGCTCATACCAACTTAGCTTTGTTAGGTGATGAGTTCTAAAATATATATTCCCCTCTGAGAGTGTGATTCCTCCCTCATTGTAGGGAATCCATTCTTGCACTTTATCGTCGAAGTAGATGGCCCTGTAGTTGGGTATATCCATTGCATCGATACTGGAAGCATCAATGTTTTTCAACTTAATTTCAATGGGTAAATCAAAAATAGAACCAAAACTTACTGTTACATCGTAAACCGAGCCAATACGCATATCTTCAGGTGCAGCTGGTGGATTTTCTAATTTTGTTATCGTCAAATTAAAATTGCCCTCATGAAGTCCTTTCGGTAGAGTTACCTCTATGCTGTCAACCGACACTGTATAAGATTCTTCATCTGTATTTACAATTTCATCGAACAAAACCTCACCAAAGGGCTGTGTTTTAACAGCCTCGCTTATAAGTGGGTCGCAACTGCCCTCGGTAAGTACGCAGCGATAAAAAGCAGTTGCTGTGGGTTCTAATATTAACTCTTGAGCACTTTGTGAAACCACATTGTTATATAGTTCAACCTCTTCCATTTGCGGAGAAATATCATACCACTCATTTCCATTTACGGAAGCTTGCCACTTAATTTCTCCTCTGGTTTTGAATGGAGATGTTAATACAATTTTTTTATCTGTTAATGTGCCGTCACTTATCTGATCGGATGATACAATAAAGCTTTCAGGATGTTTTGCTTCCAATTGCTCATCTTCACTCATTGCTTGAATGGTGAGTGGTTCTGTATTTAAAATAGAGAGCATTGAAAATTTCGTATTCGGCTCATTATCATAATCAAAATAATATTTCGAAATGCTATCATTAAATATCTTGCAGTAATAGACCTCTCTCTCATTTTCATCAAGTGAAACTGTGAGAGTGGGGCTTATAGTGTAATTCGCTTTTCTTAAATGATCTTTATAATCGACATCAAAACTCTCGGGATATTTAAACCAGTAATATTCGTTGTAGGGATGTGATAGGTTGGTTATATCTCTAATATCTATAGTGATGGTTTCATTAGGTACAACTTTGAGTATAGCATCTTTTAGCTGTACAGGTTTTTGCTTATTAATAGAACTGTGAAAAGCATCATTTTTTGGAGCGTTTTTAAAGAGAAACCTATTGTTATAAATTCTTACGTTGGCTTTCACATTTAGAAGAGATGCAGGGACATCTCCTTCTATTTCATTCTCAGCCAAATTGATATTATTAGGTATTTTGAATGAACTGAAGCTTGAAGGGAATTTCTTTATTCTATTGTGGCTTAAATCTACGTTTGTTAAGTTGAGAAGAAAACAGAGTTCTTCAGGAAAATCAGTGATTTTATTATGAGAGAGGTTGAGTTCTTTCAGTTTACGCCATGCTCCAAAATTAGGAGGCAGTTTTTCAATCTTATTATTGTGTGCATAGAAATTACGCATATCGTTTAATTGCACCAATGAATCGGGAAGAGTGGTAAATTGATTGTAACTAAGGTCAAGACTCTTAATTTTATTGAGGCGTCCTATTTCATTCGGAAGTGAAGTGAGTTTGTTTGAGTCAAGTCCCAAAAATGTTATCTTGGTTAAATTTCCAATAGAAGAAGGCACTTCTCCTTCTAATTGATTGTTTGACAACCCTAAACACTCTAAGTTTTTTAAATCTCCTATAAAAGCAGGAATTTCTCCACTGAGTTGATTCCTGACGAGACTTATATCTTTGAGGTTTGGTATATTAACAATAGAAGAGGGTAAGTTGCCTGATATCTGGTTGTTGCTTAGCGAAATGGTGATCAAACTTTCTGATTCTCCGATACTTTCAGGAATGGTGCCAGAAATTTCATTTTCATCGAGATATAAATGTTTCAGACTGTTCATTTGTCCAATAGCATTTGGGATATTCCCAGTAAGCTTGTTTTCACGTAGGTTTAAGTTTTCCAGACTATGCATTTGGCTAATACTTTCTGGTATAGTACCAGTTAGCTCATTTCCATATAACTCTATTTCTCTGATGTTAACTAAGGCACCAATTTCGTCAGGAATTGAACCTTGCAAGCACTCTCTGATTGTAAGTATTTTTAGCTGTTGCATTTCTGCAATTTCAGGTGGAAGTTCAATTTTTTCTACTGTACCTCCGTATGCTTCAAGAAAAAGCTCTTCCAAATAGGGCATTTGAAATAATGAAGAAGGAATGGTGCCATGTAGTACTGCGGATAAGTTTAGATTTTGCAATTCTGAAAGCTGTGTAATGGCATGAGGGAAATCTCCTTCGTTTTTATAGTTTAACTTATTTATTCTAAGTTCAGTTACACGGCCATTCTTAATAATTACTCCTGGGAATTTGTGGAAATCTTGTGTCATATCCCAGCCTAAGGAGTTGTTAAAACTTTCATTAATAGATACAAGTGCCAAAGAGTCTTGTTCGTTTAATGGGAAACGAGTGGGAGATATATATAAAGCTCTGTCTATATAGCTACTAAATTTATAGGTTCCTGTTATTATTGGGTTAGAATGACTATTAAGTATAAAATAACCATTGTAGCTGCCTCCCCAACCAAAATTAATGTGGAAGCGTCCCTCCGCATCAAGCCCATCTACTACTACAGCATGTCCAGGTGCATACACTTCATAAGTATTAATTGCCAAATATACTGGGCGGTTATGCTCCAATTCATTTTGGAGATATTTAGTATCATTATTGTAGCCTTCGTAAACATGGTAATTATAGTGGTTTTGTAGGGCTTCATGATAATTATGCGTCATAGGGGCACTTGCTAAATCTCCATAGTATTTTTCTGCAAGACAATAATCCATGTCCATCGCTATTCCAACATGGTATGAGAGTAGTTTATAATCATCTCCCGTCATGTTTTCCCAATCGAGATGAAAGTCTTCAAAATCGGCACAAATCTCTCCAAATTCTGGGTGAGTATAGCAATGAGAGCCCACCCCTCGTTCTGGATATTGATGATAGGCCATGATTTGTGCAAAAGCGGTGGCTACACAACCCGAATAACATCCACCCACTTCGGCATGATTAAACTGGTTTAGAGCAATATTTTTACTGTCTAATAAAGGTAAAACTGGGGTAAATGAGGAAGAACTTTTAAGTTGTGCTTGACTGTTAGAATAAAAATCTTCCCTCTCTTCGTAATAATTGAGTAAAATCAATAGCGCATCTGGTGCTTGATCTTTATCAAATTCTCCTGCAAGTGAATAACCTGCAACTACATGCTTTTCTTCTGTTCCTATAATTACTACAAAACCTTTTTCGCTGCTTTGAAAAACGGTGACGGGTGTCTTTGCATCAACTCCTGATTCGTAGCGTGAAACCACTTCTATCTCCTGCTGTGTACTTGACTTTAATACCGCATTTTTCGATAAAAATTTTTTGGCACTCTCTTTCCTAGATTGCGTCCAGAGAGATGAAGTGCTTATCAAGCAGAGAATAACTATAAGAATAAGGCGATATCTTGCTTTTTTGTTTTGGGAAAATATAGTTGCGAACATAGGTCAGTTTTTTTAATTGATTATATGTTTCATTACACCATGCAAATCCATGAAGTTGAGATGAAGTAAATAAATGCCAGGTGAGAGATTGAGAGAAATCTCTGCAGATGCAGATATATCTTTCTGAAGGAGAAGCTTCCCCCCAATATCGTACAGGCGGAGAGAGGCTTCTTCAACATTAGCGTTTAGTTTAACAGAAAGAGTCTGACGTGTAAGCCATGTTTCCACCCATCCGTCTCCTTCTGAAAGTGAGGCGATGGTTTTGCCCTTAGTGTGATCCACTTCGATGGGTAGTGTCACCGAGCAGTTGTTTCGGTCAACAATTCGCAGGGCGTAAGTTTTGCCTGATGCTGGGGTGATTAAAGCAGTTTCGCCTTTGTGAATAACAATCTCGTTTTCGAGCCAGTGGTATGTGTAGGGCAGTGTTCCTCCTTCTACATCGTAACCCATAAAACCAATGGCAGTTGGCATACTACCCGCCAGCGCATCATCAAACAGGGTTACTGCATCTAATGGTTTTTCAGCTTGTGGAGGAAGTTTCATTTTCACTACGGTTTGTGCCTGTAATGAAAAACTTAATAACAGAAGTAGGTATGTGTGTAAATATTTTTTCATCTTTCAGTATTTTAAAATGTAGAGACTTTTAAAAGTTCTGTTTCAATACAGTTTTTATTGCTACTATTTTAAAGGCATTACAAATCGAAAACCTATCTCATTACACCAAAAGCATATTGGTTCACGCGGGTGACCTGTGTTTCCCCAGCAACCATCGTAACCGTTGGGAGTTATTGCCTCTCTGGATTGCACCCCCAAATTACCAGGTCCACCAAACATACTTGGTTGATCTCTATAACTACCTCCACGCACTATCTTTTTTTCACCTGATATGGGACCTGTCGGATTCATCAAATCTTCCCCTGATTCGTATGGACGTTTATGCCAATCGCTGCACCATTCGCTAACATTTCCACTCATATCAAAAAGTCCCAATGAATTGGGTTGTAGTTGGGCAACAGGCTGTTTCTCTGATGAATTGTAATAACTCCAAGCAACATCGTCTAATGTATTGCTTCCAGCGTAGTTGTATGCATCTTGATTTTTGCCTCCTGATGCTGCATATTCCCACTCGGCCTCAGTAGGTAGTCGAAAAGTAAAATTGAGTTGTTCTGTAATTTGGGGCAAAAAATGGTCGTTTATTTGGTTCCAAGTCACAGCACTTACTGGATGCTTCGGTTTATCTTGTTCGTCGCCTCCTTCATACTCCTCCAAAGCATCATAGGGCAATGCTCCCATAATCTTTTTCCACAACGTATTGGTTACCTCGGTTTCGCCAAGATAAAAACTGCTAACCGTTACTGAGTGTGAATATTCTGATCCATATATATCAGAATTCCCCATCAAAAAGGTGCCACCCTCTACCAAAATCATAGAGAAATCTACTTCATCTATGGAGAAGAATATTTTGGGTGCTCCTGCTTGGTTCACAGTAATTTCATGCGTATTGTTGCCCGACGTTATTTTTATTTTTCCTGTGCGGGGAGTAAAGGAGTTTTTATTGAAGCCCACAATGAGACCCATTTTTCCAGATTTGCCCTCCGAGGCGGCCAATTTTATCCAATCATTTGCAGCTGTTAACC